>JALDYL010000294.1:0-5022 GCA_032153965.1 Achromobacter sp.
ACCGCCAGCATCTGCAACGCATCATCGCGGGCCTGAACGAAGGCATCATCCTGCTTGAAGCGGACGGCGCCATCGCCTGGGCCAATGCCAGCGCGCTCAGACTGCATGGCGCCGACAAACTGGAAGAACTGGGCGGCACGCCAGCCGGCTACCGCAAGCGCTACAGCTTCAGCTATCGCAACCAGCATCGCGTACCCGCGCGCCAGTACCCGCTGGATCTGCTGGCCGCGGCCGAACCGTTCGACGAGCTGCTGCTGGACCTGGAACGCAAGGACGATGAAGCCTTCCTGCGCAACGTGCGCGCCAGCGGCCTGCATCTGGATGGCAGCGACGGGGCCGATTACCGCGTCCTGATCCTGCACGACCAGACCGAGCAGATCAACGCCGAAGTCCGCTTCGAGCGCGCCTTCGGCGCCAATCCTGCGCCCGCCCTCATTTGCCGCCTGTCGGACCTGCGCTATGTGAAGGTGAACCAGGGCTTCCTCGAAATGACCGGCTACGCGCGCGATGCCATCGTGGGCAAGTCGGCCTATGAGCTGGACGTGCTGGACGGCGGCGAAGACAAGGACAGCGCGGTCGCCAGCCTCAACGAAGGGCGGACCATCGCACAGCGCGAAGGCGTGCTGAAACTGGCGGACGGCAACGTCAAGTTCGCCATCGTCGCCGGCCAGCCCATCGACATGCAGGGCGAACCCTGCATGCTGTTCACCTTCATCGACCTGGAAGCTCGCAAGCGCAGCGAACTGGCCTTGCGCGAAAGCGAGGAGCGCTTCTCCAAGGCGTTCCGCCTGGCGCCCGTGCCCATGGCCGTCTGCGAGGGCGAAACGCTGCTCGCGCTGGACCTGAACGACGCCTTTGGCACGGCCACCGGCACCTCGCCTCAGGACAGCATCGGCCAGGCGCTGACCGCGCTGGGGCTGCAGCTCCCCGAGGATCTGGAGACCAGCCTCAAGCGCGGCGATAGCGCCCGCAACCGCGACGTGGCATTGGCGGCCAGGGACGGCAGCCGGCTGGACTGCCTGCTGTCGGCCGAGCCCGTGACCATCGGCGGCCAGCAGCGCGTGCTGCTGGCGATCCAGGACATCACGGAACGCAAGCGCTCCGAGACGGAATTGCTGACGGCGATCGAGGCAGTCATGCAGGACACCTCCTGGTTCAGCCGCAGCGTCATCGAAAAGCTGGCGCAACTGCGCGAACCCGCGCCCGCCACGCGCGACGTGGCCGAGCTGGCGCAGCTCACCTCACGCGAACGCGAGGTGCTGGGCCTGATGTGCCAGGGCCATGACGACGACGGCATCGCCCGCCAGCTGAAACTGTCGCGCAATACCGTGCGCAACCACGTGGCCACGATCTACAGCAAGATCGGCGTGCACCGCCGCAGCGCAGCCATCGTGTGGGCGCGCGACCGTGGCATCACCGGGCACGAGCGTATGCGGGCCCGCGACAAGCGGGCCAAGGACTGATGGCCGGAAATTTACAATTTGATTCAAAATAATCGCCGGGCCGGCGTCCCCGAAGATGTGCGCGACTTAGAAGTCGGCGACCCACAAAATCTTCCATTTCCTACAAAAATCGCCACAACAGGCTGTTAATTTCCGCCTGGCGGCCAGCATTGCGCAAACCGTGCGCAGCTTCTTACGATCCGCCGATCCCGCCCTGTCCATGCCAGCGGCGCGATCCCCGCAAGACCGAAAGGAGCTCACCCATGCAGACCGCCTACATCCCCGTCCCGACCATCGCCAAGCCGGCCGCCGCCCCCGCCTGGAGCGCCGCCGACATCATGGCGCTCTACGAACTGCCGTTCATGGATCTGGTGTTCCGGGCCCAGCAGACGCACCGCGCCCACTTCGATCCGAACGCCATCCAGCTGTCCAGCCTGCTGTCGATCAAGACCGGCGGCTGTCCCGAGGACTGCGCCTATTGCCCGCAGTCCTCGCACTACGACACCGGACTGGACGCCGACAAGCTGATGCCGTTGGCGGACGTGGTAGCCGCGGCCCGCAAGGCCCAGGAAGGCGGCGCGCAGCGCTTCTGCATGGGCGCCGCCTGGCGCAGCCCCAAGCCGCACCACCTGGAGGCGGTGGCCGAGATGGTCAGCGCGGTGAAGGCCCTGGGTCTGGAGACCTGCGTCACGCTGGGCATGTTGCGCGAGGGCCAGGCCGAACAGCTCAAGCACGCCGGCCTGGACTACTACAACCACAACCTGGACACCTCGCCCGAGTTCTACGGCAAGATCATCTCCACCCGCACCTACCAGGACCGGCTGGACACGCTGGACCGGGTGCGCGACGCCGGCATCAACGTGTGCTGCGGCGGCATCGTGGGCCTGGGCGAATCGCGCCGCGAGCGCGCCGGCCTGATCGCCCAGCTGGCCAACATGGAGCCCTATCCCGAGTCCGTGCCGATCAACAATCTGGTGCAGGTGGAAGGCACGCCGCTGGCCGGCGTGGAAGCCCTGGACCCGTTCGAATTCGTGCGCACCATCGCCGTGGCCCGCATCGCCATGCCGCGCGCGGCCGTGCGCCTGTCCGCCGGCCGCGAAACCATGGATGACGCCCTGCAGGCGTTGTGCTTCATGGCGGGCGCCAACTCCATGTTCTACGGCGACGCCCTGCTGACCACCGCCAATCCGCAGATGGAAGCCGACCAGCGCCTGCTGCAGCGCCTGGGCATGCGCATCGACGCCGCCCAGCACCAGCACCACGACGCCGTGGCATGCCGCTGACTCCCGGCCTGCTCTACTTGCTGGCCAGTGTCGCCTGCAGCGTGACCGTGGCCGTGCTGCTGAAGCTGGCGCGGCGCTACCAGGTGGACGTGCGTCAAGCCATCGCCATGAACTACGCGGTGGCCGCCCTGCTCTGCTGGGCCGTGCTGCGCCCGGACCCGGCCGCGCTGCTGGCGCCGCAAACGCCCTGGCTGGTGCTGGCCGCGCTGGGCGTGCTGCTGCCCAGCGTGTTCCTGGCGATGGCCGCGGCCGTGCGCCATGCCGGCATCGTGCGCAGCGACGCGGCGCAACGCCTGTCGCTGTTCATCCCGCTGCTGGCGGCCTTCCTGCTGTTCGGCGAACCGGTAAGCGGCCGCAAGCTGGCCGCGACGCTGCTGGCCGCCAGCGCCTTGTATTGCCTGCTGCGCCGCGCGCCCCGCACGCCGGCGCCGGGCGAGGACACCCCCGCCAGCAGCCGCGCCATGTGGCTGTGGCCGCTGGTCGTTTGGGTGGGCTATGGCGTGATCGACATCCTGTTCAAGCAGATGGCGCGCGCCGGCACCGCCTTCGCGGGCGGGCTGCTGCTGGCCTTCGTCATCGCCGGGCTGCTGATGCTCGCCTACCTGCTGTGGCGCCGGGTGCGCTGCCAGCTTCGGCACCTGGCCGCGGGCGCGGCGCTGGGGCTGGCGAACTTCGGCAACATCCTGACCTACATCCGTGCGCACCAGTCGCTGCCCGAGCATCCCGCGCTGGTGTTCGCGTCCATGAACATGGGGGTGATCACCCTGGGCACGCTGGTCGGCGCGTTGGCCTTCCGCGAGCCGTTGACCCGCCTGAACCTGCTGGGCATCGCGCTGGCCCTGACCGCCATCGTGCTGATGGCGCCCTGGTAGGGACGCCATCGCGGACTCAGGTGCCGGTGCGCGCCTGGCGGCCGTCCTCGGCCGCCTCGTCCGCCGCATTCGCGGCGGCATCGCCAGACCGTTCCTCGGCGCGCGGTTCGGCCGGCGCCACCGGGGCCACCTCGGGCTGCACCATTTCCATGGCGATGTCAGTGGCTGGATCCACGCGCGGATCCAGCACCGCCGCGGCGGGCGAACTCTGCAGCGTGTCCGGCATGGGCACGAAATGCGTGGGCGCCTCTTCCACCTGATGCGCGCCGGTGACGCGGGTGGGCCGCACGTGCCAGACCAGGATCAAGGCGCAGGCGGAAATGAAGACGTAGTACATGCTGGGGCCGGCCAGCGACATCAGTATCCCGGCGATCATCGGACCGATGCAGGCCCCGACCCCGTAGGTCATGAGCAGCACGGCCGACAGGCTGACCCGGCGCTCGGATTCCACGTGATCGTTGGCGAAGGCCGCGCCCAGCGGGTACAGCGTGAACTGCAGCACGCCGAAGACACAGGACATGGCCACCAGCGCCCAGTACGGCAGCACGATCCAGCCCCACATGACCACCGGCAGCACCACCAGCAGCAAGGCGTTGAAGCGGATCAGGCCGGCGCGGTTGATGCGGTCGGACAGCCAGCCCATGGGCCATTGCGACAACAGACCCGCGGTCACCGCGGCGGCCACGAAAATGGCCGCCTGCGAGGTGGACAGGCCGTGCTTGGCGCCATAGACGGCCGCCAGGCCGTAGAAGGCCCCGGAAAGATTGCCCGCCACGAACAGCACCGTCATCGACAGCGGCACGCGCCGCATGAAGAAACGTATGTCCAGCGGCGCCGGCAGCGGCGTGGGCGGGTGCGAGCGCGCGGTGACCGCGATCGGCACCAGGCACAGCACCAGGCACATGGCCACCAGGGTCAGCGGCCGCAGATCCAGCGTGGCATAGGCGGTCAGGGCCAATTGCCCCAGCACGGTGCCCAGGCCGGACACCACCATGTAGACGGAGAAGACACGTCCGCGCTGGTGGTTTTCGGTCTGCTCGTTGAGCCAGCTCTCGATGACCATGAATTCGGTCACCATCACGATGCCCGAAATGACGCGGAACACCAGCCACAGCGGCATGGAGTCGACCAGCGTCTGGGCCAGGATCATGCTGGTAGCCACGGCCGCACAGGCGACGAACGCCCGGATGTGGCCGACGCGGATGATCAGTTTGTGCCCAAGGCGGGCGCCGCACACCAGGCCCAGGTAGTAGCCGGCGATCAAGGCGCCGATCCACACCTCGCTGACAGACTGCGCTGTCAGCCGAAGCCCCATATAGGTGTTGAACAGACCCGTGCCGATGAGCATCAGCAAGGTCGCGAAGTAAAGGGACGAGAAGGAGGAGATGGTGGCGAGCATGGCGTCGGCAACCGCTGCTGGCGGCA
>JALDYL010000065.1:0-24856 GCA_032153965.1 Achromobacter sp.
TCACCGCCGCCCGCGCGCGCCGGCCCGCCTACGTCTGCCCCAGCTTCGCCACCATCGCCGGCTTCAACGCCAATGGCGCCATGCCGCACTACCGCGCCACCCAGGAATCGCACGCCACCATTGAAGGCGACGGCCTGCTGCTGATCGACTCGGGCGGCCAGTATCTGGGCGGCACGACCGACATCACCCGCGTGGTCGCGGTGGGCGCGCCCAGCGCCGACCAGAAGGTGGACTTCACGCTGGTGCTCAAGGGCATGATCGCGCTGTCGCGCGCCTCGTTCCCGCGCGGCACGCCCTCGCCCATGCTGGACGCCATCGCGCGCGCGCCGATCTGGGAAGGCGGCGCGGAATACGGCCATGGCACCGGCCATGGCGTGGGCTACTTCCTGAACGTGCACGAAGGGCCGCAGGTCATTTCCTACCGCGCCGCGCCTGGTCCGCACACCGCGATGGAGCCGGGCATGATCACCTCCAACGAACCGGGTATCTACCGTCCGGGCCGCTGGGGCGTGCGCATCGAGAACCTGGTCGCCAACCGCAGCTGGCTGACGTCCGAACTCGGCGAGTTCCTGTGCTTTGAAACGCTGACGCTGTGCCCGATCGATACGCGCTGCATCGAACCGTCGCTGATGCGCGCCGACGAGATCGCCTGGCTCAACGACTATCACCAGACCGTGCGCGAACGCCTGTCGCCGCTGGTCGAAGGCGAGGCGCTGGCCTGGCTGGAGCGCCGCACCGCGGCGATCTGAAGCGCGGCGTAAGCCCATGAAAAAAGGCCGCAGGCGTTTTGCCTGCGGCCTTTTGCTTGGGTGAGGATTGTTCAACTGTTCGGCGCAGCGGCCTTGGCGCCGCGATACAGCGCAAGCCTGCCGATCACGCAGCCCAGGGCCAGCAGCGCGCCGTAGGCCAGCAGCGTCATGACGGCGGCCGCATGGGATTCCGCGGCGCGGATCAACTGGCTCCAGGTCATCGCCCGGACGATCAGGTATCCCAGGCCTATGCCCAGCGCCTGGGTCAGCCAGAATGCGAGAGTGCCGTGAGCCGCGGCCCGTCCAAAGCGGGCCGTGCCGATCGGATGCGGCAGTGTCTTCAGGCAGACCAGGACGCACAGCGCCAGCAGGGCGGCAGGCAGGACCAGATAGCCCAGCGCAAACTCCGTCCAACCTGCGCCCGGGGCCTGCATCTGCAGGAAACTGCCCAGCGAGATGGAAACGGTCAGTTGCCAGACCAGCACGGTCAACCCGGTAACCCAGGCCGCATGGCGCCGTTCATATGCAGGGCCGCCGGCTTGGCCTGCGGGCTGCACGGTCCAGGCGGCAATGCGCACAATGACGCAGATGCCGATGATCTCCAGCGCAATGGTGATGAGCTTGGTGATGATGTTCAGGGTCAGGAACTGCCCGATCATGCCGAAGCCGAGCTTATCCTGCAGCATGTCGCGGTTGTCCATGACGAAGCGCATCAGCGTGTTCTGCAGGAAGGCGATGCCCGCGGCCACGGCCAGGGTGTAGAGCAGGAACAGGGCGATGAAGGTGCCGAACAGCTTGCGGGGTTCGTCCACGGCTCTGGTGTCATGGCGCGCCAGCCAGCCGCGCATGGCTCCCCAGGTGGTCAATCCGGCGATCGCCGCGCCCGCGACGATATGGGCGAGCAGCGGAGCCAGGAACTGGGGCTGGCTGTACATCTCCCGCAATTGCTCGAGCTGCGGCAGGGCGAGCAGGCTGTAGGACTGGACCAGCAGCGAGTAGGCCAGCCGCAGGAAAACGGCGGTCAGTGCGAGGCGCCAGGCGAGCGAGTAGGGGGATCGGGCGGGATCGGTCATCGGTGGATGGGGAAGTGTGGAGAAAAAACAGCGAGCAAAAAAATAGGGATCGAACATAGCACGGCGCTGCGCCGCGCCACACAATGCGATCGCCCTTGCGGCAATTCGAGTGCTGCCAAATGTTACGCCCTGGAGCTAGGGGAAAACCCAAATAAGCTCCGCCTCCCGGCTATAATCCAAATTTCCCGCACGCGCCCGCTCGTCCCGGGTGCTCATTACGATGACCAAATACGTATTTGTCACCGGCGGTGTGGTGTCTTCCCTGGGCAAGGGCATCGCCGCTGCGTCGCTCGCCGCCATCCTCGAGTCGCGTGGTTTGCAGGTCACCATGCTGAAGCTCGACCCGTACATCAACGTCGATCCGGGCACGATGAGCCCCTTCCAGCACGGTGAAGTGTTCGTCACCGAAGACGGCGCCGAAACCGACCTGGATCTGGGCCACTACGAGCGTTTCATTTCCGCTCGCATGCACAAGGTGAACAACTTCACCACCGGCCAGATCTACGAATCCGTGCTGCGCAAGGAGCGCCGCGGCGACTACCTGGGCAAGACTGTCCAGGTCATTCCGCACATCACCAACGAAATCCAGGACTTCATCGCCCGTGGCGCCGAAGCCGGCTGGAACGGCAACACCGACGTCGCGATCGTTGAGATCGGCGGCACGGTCGGTGACATCGAGTCCCTGCCGTTCCTGGAAGCCGCGCGCCAGATGAGCCTGCGCATGGGCCGCAACAATGCCGCCTTCGTGCACCTGACGCTGGTGCCCTTCATCGCGTCGGCCGGCGAACTCAAGACCAAGCCGACCCAGCACTCGGTGCAGAAGCTGCGCGAAATCGGCATCTACCCGAACGCGCTGCTGTGCCGCGCCGACCGCCGCATTCCGGACGACGAGCGCGCCAAGATCTCGATGTTCTCCAACGTGCCCCTGGACGCGGTCATCTCCGTCTGGGACGCCGACTCGATCTACAAGATCCCGGCCATGCTGCATGCGCAGGGCGTGGACAACATCGTTTGCGAAGCGCTGGGCCTGACCCCGCCGCCGGCCGATCTGTCCATGTGGGACAACCTGGTCGAAGCGCTGGAGCACCCGCAGCACCAGCTCACCATCGGCATGGTCGGCAAGTACGTCGACCTGACCGAGTCGTACAAGTCGCTGACGGAAGCCCTGGTCCACGCCGGCATCCACACGCGCTCGAAGATCAACATCGAGTACATCGACTCGGAAGACATCGAAACCCGCGGCACCGACCAGCTCAAGCACCTGGACGCCATCCTGGTTCCGGGCGGCTTCGGCAAGCGCGGCACCGAAGGCAAGATCGCCGCGATCCGCTACGCCCGTGAAAACGGCGTGCCTTACCTGGGCATCTGCCTGGGCATGCAGCTGGCCGTCATCGAGTTCGCGCGCCATGTCGCCGGCCTGGGCGGCGCCAACAGCACGGAATTCGACCCCTCGGCGCCGCACCCCGTGGTGGCCCTGATCACCGAATGGATGGACCGCGAAGGCAAGGTCGAAAAGCGCGACAACTCGTCCGACCTGGGCGGCACCATGCGCAAGGGCGCGCAGCGCGTGCCGATCAAGCCGGGCACCCGCGCGCAGACCATCTATGGCGACGAAGTGAACGAGCGTCACCGTCATCGCTACGAGGTCAACAACGTCTACGTGCCGCGCCTGGAAGAGGCCGGCATGGTGATCAGCGCCCGCACGCCGACCGAGAACCTGCCGGAAATGATGGAATTGCCCGACCACCCGTGGTTCGTGGGCGTGCAGTTCCACCCCGAGTTCACGTCCACCCCGCGTGACGGCCACCCGTTGTTCTCCAGCTATATCCGCGCCGCCATCGAGCAGAAGGCTCGCCGCGGTCAGGAGGCGTAATGCGCGTCTGCGGTCTGGAGTTCCGTAAGCGGATCTTCGGGACCGCGGGCCGCCGCCTCGGCGCCGCCCTGTACGGCGGCGCTGCTTTCGGATACAACCAATTAGCATCGGATATGCGTCGCCCGGCCGCCTTGCGCGACACTGGCGGCGTCGCCGTATCCGGCGTCAGACCGAAACCAACGCAACTGCTCTGAAGGAATCCCATGAGTGCCTACCTCATCGCCGACGTCTCAGTGACCAAGCCCGCGCAGTACGAGGATTACAAGCGTCTGTCCACGCTCGCGATGCGCGCGTACGATGCCAAGATCCTGGTGCGCGGCGGCGATTCCAGGCACCTCGAGGGCCGTGAGCCTGGCCGCACCGTCGTCATGGAGTTCCCCTCCATGACCGCGGCCCAGGCTTTCTACGACTCCTGGCAGTACCGCCGCGCCCGCAATGCCCGCGAAGGCGCGGCTGTCATGAATATGTTTATCGTTCAGGGAATGTAAAGTCATGAGTGCTATCGTCGATATCATCGGCCGCGAGATTCTGGATTCGCGCGGCAACCCCACCGTCGAATGCGATGTGCTGCTGGAGTCCGGCGCCATGGGCCGCGCGGCCGTGCCGTCGGGCGCGTCCACCGGCGCGCGCGAAGCCATCGAGCTGCGCGACGGCGACAAGAGCCGTTATCTGGGCAAGGGCGTGCTGCGCGCCGTCGAGAACCTGAACACGGAAATCTCGGAAGCCCTGATGGGCCTGGACGCCCAGGAACAGACCTTCGTCGATCGCACCCTGATCGAACTGGACGGCACCGAATCCAAGGAACGCCTGGGCGCCAACGCGATCCTGGCCGCCTCCATGGCCGTGGCCCGCGCCGCCGCCGACGAGTCGGGTCTGTCCCTGTACCGCTATTTCGGCGGCAGCGGCCCCATGAGCATGCCCGTGCCGATGATGAACGTCATCAACGGCGGCGCGCACGCCAACAACACGCTCGATCTGCAAGAACTGATGATCCTGCCGGTGGGCGCGGGCAGCTTCCGCGAAGCCCTGCGCTGGGGCGCTGAAGTCTTCCACATGCTCAAGAAGCTGATCCACGGCCAAGGCATGTCCACCGCTGTGGGCGACGAAGGCGGTTTCGCGCCCAACGTGCCCAGCCATGAAGCAGCCATCCAGCTCATCCTGAAGGCCATCACCGAAGCCGGCTACGAGCCGGGCACGCAGATCGCCCTGGGCCTGGATTGCGCCAGCTCCGAGTTCTACCGCGACGGCAAGTACACGCTGGCCGGCGAAGGCGGCATCTCGCTGTCCTCGCAGGAATTCACCAACCTGCTGGCCACCTGGTGCGACAAGTACCCGATCATCTCGATCGAAGACGGCATGGCCGAAAACGACTGGGAAGGCTGGAAGCTCCTGACCGACCAGTTGGGCAAGAAGGTGCAGTTGGTGGGCGACGACCTGTTCGTCACCAACACCAAGATCCTGCGCGAAGGCATCCAGAAGGGCGTCGCCAACTCGATCCTCATCAAGATCAACCAGATCGGCACGCTGACCGAGACCTTCGCCGCCATTGAAATGGCCAAGCGCGCCGGCTATACCGCCGTCGTGTCGCACCGTTCGGGCGAAACCGAGGATTCCACCATCGCCGACATCGCCGTGGCGACCAACGCGATGCAGATCAAGACGGGTTCGCTGTCCCGTTCGGATCGCATGGCCAAGTACAACCAGCTCCTGCGCATCGAGGAAGAGCTGGCTGAAGTCGCGTCGTATCCGGGCCTGGAAGCTTTTTACAACCTGCGTTGATGAGAAGCGCGGCGCCAGGCGCAAGCCCGGGGCCGCATCCACGCCACGACTGCTGAGGGTTCCCGCGTATGCGCCTGTTGTTCCTGGTGCTGTTCGTGCTGCTAGGCCTGATCCAATACCCGCTGTGGCTGGGTAAGGGCGGGTGGTTCAAGGTCTGGGATCTGCAACGCCAGGTGGCGGAGCAGCGCGAGACCAACGAAGGCCTGCGCGCGCGCAATGCCGCACTGGAAGCGGAAGTACGCGACCTCGAAGGCGGCTCCGGCGCCATCGAGGAACGCGCCCGCGGCGAACTGGGCATGATGCGCGACGGCGAGGTGTTCGTGCACATTCTGCCGCAGAACACCCCGGCCCCGGCGGGCGGCGCCTCTTTGGCCGCCGACGCCGCGGCCAAGCCGGCCACGCCCGCGCGCGCCAGCGCTCCGGCCGCCCGCCCCGCGGCTACGCCCGCCAAGCCAGCCAATCAGACCAACGCCCGGCACTGAGCGCCGGGCGCCGTTCCTGTTCATTCCCCGTTTCGTTCTGCCGCAGCGCACGCTGCGGCATTCGCCGTAGACGATGCCGGCGGGTTGCGGCGCTCTGCGCGCCCAGTCCACCGGGTGCGAGTGCATCTCGGTTTCCAGTTCTATGCGCACGGGCAACAGGCCCCGGGCCTGGGCGTTGCCCGCATAGCTGTTGCGGTCCACGGCCAGCACGGCCAGCAGCGCCCGCAAGGGCGGCAGCAGCGGCTTGTGCAGATAGGTCAGGCGCAACTTCAAGGTGTTGGCCTGGAATATGCTCTGTCCGCCCGGACGCGGCGGCCGGCGCGCATGCTGCAGGTCCTGGTAGCCGTTGTCGATGGCGCGCAGGCCCGCCGCCGCGGGCGCTTTGAGGTCCGGGCGGGCGTGTTCGCGGAATGACTGCTCGTCGGGCAGCAGGACTTCGATGCGCCAGGGATGGGTGCCTGAAATGGCCGCCAGCTCGGCCAGTTCGTCGTCCTGGCGGCGGCGCGCGCCGGTCTGGCCTTGTGCATCGGCGTGGCGCGGCAGCAGGGCCTGCAGAAAGGCGCCGCGCATGCGCGCCGGATCGCCGTGCGCGGTGGCGCCGGCGCGCGCCGCCTCCATCAGCGCCAGGTGGGCCAGTTGGCGCACGCCTTGCCAGCGGGTCGCTTCGATCGCCAGGAGGCCCAGCAGCAGCACCAGCGCCGCTGCCACCGCGAATTCGATGGCGGCGGCGCCGCGTTGCCGGCAGGAGGGCGCATGAAAAAAGGCGGTCATGGCTGCGCAGTCTGGCGCAGGCATGGCCGCCTGTCGATGAGGATAAGCCGGCGTGACGAAAACGTCCCGGCGGCCCTGGCCGCCGGCGCGGCTCAGTGCACCGTGGGAGGTTCGTCCGCGGCGGAGGCCGCGCTTGACGAGAACAAGGTCGCGCAGTCGACGGAATCGAACTTGTAGGGCTTGCCGCAGAAATCGCAGGACACGTCGACCTGGCCGCGTTCGGCCAGGACGCTGTTGATCTCTTCCTGGCCCAGCGTGCGCAGCATGCTGGCCACGCGTTCGCGGGTGCAGGGGCAGTGCCAGCGCACGGACAGCGGATCGAACGCCACCAGGGTCTCTTCCCAGAACAGGCGGTGGATCAGCGTGTCGATGTCGGTGGCCAGCAGTTCATCGCGCTTGATGGTGCCGGCCAGGGCGCAGGCGCGATCCCAGGTTTCGGCGGCGTTCTGTTCGGTGAGCACCGGCGCGTCCGAGCCGCCGTGGTACGGCAGGCGCTGGATCAGCATGCCGGCGGCATGGTCGGCGTCGGCCGCCAGCCACAGGCGGGTATCCAGCTGTTCGGAGGCCTTCATGTAGTGTTGCAGCGCCTCGGCCACGGTGTCGCCCTGCAGGGGCACGATGCCCTGGTAGGCCTGCTGGCCCGGCAGTTTGCGCTGCGGGTCCAGCACCACGATGAAACGGCCGTTGCCGCCCGGGTTCAGCAGGCTTTGCATATTGCCGTCGCTGGGCACTTCGTGGCCTTCGCGCATCTTGACGGTGGCGCGCAGGCTCAGGTCGTTGCGGCATTCCACCACCAGCAGGGCGATGGGGCCGTCGCCCTGGATCTGCAGCACCAGCGAGCCGTCGAACTTGATGTTGGCGGCCAGCAAGGTGGACGCCGCCACCAGTTCGCCCAGCAGGTGGGTGATGGCGGGGGGGTAGTCGTGATTGGCCTGCACGGCCTTCCAGGTCGCGTCCAGGCGCACGGCCTGGATGCGGACGCTGCGGTCTTCGGTAAGGTATTTCTTGAGCTGATCGGTCATGGGGGAATGTTAGCCGATCAGGCCAGTCTATTCCCCCTGCCGGCAGCAGGGTCGAAGCGTCGCCCGGGGAGGCTCAGCCGATCCGTTTCAGGGCGGTCTTGTAGTGTTGGCCGCGCGCCACGTAATGGGCGGTGTTCTTGTGCAGATTGGCGATTTCCTCGTCCGAGAGTTCACGGACGATCTTGCCGATGCCGATGACCAGGGAGTTGTCGGGAATGACGCGGTCTTCGGGAATGATGGCGCCCGCGCCGATCAGGCAGTTGCGGCCGATGACCGCGTTGTTCAGCACGATGGCCTGCATGCCCACGAGGGCGCCTTCGTGGATGGTACAGCCGTGCAGCATGGCTTGATGGCCCACGGTCACGTTGGGGCCGATGGTCATGGGACAGCCGTCGTCCACGTGCAGCACGCTGCCTTCCTGGATATTGGTGCCGCGTTGGATCAGGATGGCGTCGTTGTCGCCGCGGATCGATACGTTGGACCAGATGCTGACGCCTGCCTCCAGTGTTACGTTGCCGATGATGTCGGCGCTGTCGGCCACGTAGGCGGCCGGGTCGATGCGGGGGATCAGGTCGTCAAGCTGGTAAATGGGCATGCCTGGTTCTCCGGTTGCGGCGTCAGGCCTTGGGGGCGAGCGGCGCTTCTGCCATGCCCGCGGTCGCGCGCGAGCGTTCTTCTTCGCGCAGGCGCAGGATGCGGCGCTGGATCTTGCCGGTGGTGGTCATGGGCAGCTCGTCGACGAATTCGATCTCCTTGGGGTACTCATACGGCGCCAGGCGTTCGCGCACGTGCTCCTGCAGGTTTTCGATGATGTCGTTGCGGTCGCGCTGCGCGAATTCCGGCGTCAGCACCACATAGGCCTTGACCAGGGCGCCGCGCTCGGCGTCCGGCTTGGGCACGACGGCGGCGTTGGCCACGGCCGGATGCCCGATCAGGCAGCTTTCGATTTCGCCCGGGCCGATCCGGTAGCCGGCGGACTTGAACACGTCGTCGGCGCGGCCCGCGTACCAGAGGTAGCCGTCGGCGTCGACCTTGGCCAGGTCGCCGGTCAGGCACCAGTCGCCCTTGAATTTGGCCTGGGTGGCGGCTTCATTGCGCCAGTAGCCCAGGAACATCACGGGATCCGGAAAGCCATGGATGTCGAGCCGGTTGACGGCGATCTCGCCGGTGGCGCCGGGCGCTACCGGCTTGCCGTCTTCGTCCAGCACCGCGACGTTGTGGCCCGGGTAGGGGCGGCCCATGCTGCCCGGCTTGGCGGGCCAGCGCTTCTGGCTGTTGCCCACCACGTAGTTCATTTCCGTCTGGCCGAACATTTCGTTGGGCGTCACGCCCAAGGCCGACTGGCACCATTCGAAGACGGTTTCACCCACACTTTCGCCCGCGCTCATGATGGAACGCAGGGCCAGCTGGTAGCGGCCGCGCGGTTCCGGCACCGCTTTCATCATCATCTTGAGGGCGGTGGGGAAGAGGAAGGTGTTGGTGACCTGGTAGCGTTCCAGGAGCTCGAATGCGCGTTCGACCGAGAAGCGGCCGCGCGTGCCGACGATGGGGTGTCCGAAGTACAGGGTGGGCAGCAGGGCGTCCATCATGCCGCCGGTCCAGGCCCAGTCGGCGGGCGACCAGAACACGTCGGCGGGCTTGGGGAACCAGTCCTGTGAGGCCACGAAGCCCGGCAGGTTGCCGATCAGCACGCTGTGCGGCAGCAGCGCGCCCTTGGGGGCGCCGGTGGTGCCGGAGGTATAGAGCAGGATGGCCGGATCCGAGGAGCGGGTCTGGACCATCTTGAATTCGCTGGGTTGGCGCGCCAGCAGGCTGCGCCAGGGCAGGACGCGCTCGTCGGCGAAGCCGATGCCGATGATCTGCTGCAGGTTGGGGCAGTTGTCGCTCACGGCCAGCAGGTTGGCGCTGGAAGCATGATCCACGATGGCGACGCGGGTTTCGGAGTCGCGCAGGCGGCTTTCCAGGGCTTCGGGGCCGAACAGGGCGGACAGCGGCAGCACCACCGCGCCGACGCTGTAGATGGCCATATGGGCCACCACGGTCTCGGGCCGTTGTCCCAGCACCACACCGACGCGGTCGCCGCGTCCCACGCCCATTTTCACCAGGCCGTTGGCCAGCTGATTGGCCGCTTCCGCCAGGCGGGCATAGGTCCAGACCTCGCGGTTGCCGGATTCATCTTCGTAGTAGATGGCAATGCGCCGCGCATCCGGACTACTGGATGCCCAGCGGTGGCAGCACGCTTCCGCGATGTTGAACTGGGTGGGTACCAGCCAGCGGAATGTTTGGTAGAGCGCCTGATATTGGTCGTTCATGGCCCTATGTTGTAAGCATGTTGCAGCGTGAACGGGTCAAGTTCGCCCGTTGCCCCAGATGCAAGCATGACCTAGAGGGCCGTGAACTGCAACATCCCCGTTGCGTAACGGGGACGCATACGGGTTATCACGGGTGTTTGCCTTGGCGGCGCAGCGCGGAGGGCAGGGCCGGCAGCGTCAGCGAGCGGGGCGGACGGGCTGCCGGGTCGGCTTCGCGTTCCGCCGTGATGGCGGCCCAGTCCAGCAGTTGGAGCTGGCCGTCATGCGTCTCCGCCAGGGCGGAGAGGCTCTCCACCCAGTCGCCGTCGTTGCAGTAGAGGATCTCGCCCACGTAGCGCAGTTCGGCCTTGTGGATATGGCCGCAGACCACGCCGTCCAGGCCCCGGCGCCGGGCTTCGCCCGCCAGCGCTTCCTCGAAGTCCGTGATGAAGGACACGGCGTTCTTGACCTTGTGCTTCAGGTACTGCGACAGCGACCAGTAATGCAGTCCCAGGCGGTGGCGCAGCCGGTTGAAGTGATGGTTGATCCAAAGCGCCAGCTGATAGAGCCCGTCGCCCAGGTGCGCCAGCCAGCGGCTGTGCTGGATCACGCCGTCGAACTGGTCGCCGTGCAGCACCAGCAGGCGCTGCCCCTTGGCGGTGACATGCACGTCCTCATCCAGGATTTCGATATCGCCAAAGGCGTAGCCGGCGAACTCACGCGCGAATTCGTCGTGGTTGCCGGGGATGAACACGACCCGGGTGCCGTTGCGCGCCTTGCGCAGGATGCGCTGGATGACGTCGTTGTGCGCCCGGGGCCAGTGCCAGTGCTTGCGCAACTGCCAGCCGTCGACGATGTCCCCCACCAGGTACAGGGTGTCGGAATCGTTGTGGTCCAGGAAGTCGAGGAGGAATTCCGCCTTGCACCCGGCGGTGCCCAGGTGAATATCGGAAATCCAGAGGGCGCGCCAGTGCGCGGGGCGGATTTCGTTCACGGTAGCTTTTCCAGGGACTGTGCTCATGCCTGGGAATGAAACCACCCGGCGATGACCGGAACGTGAACGCCGCGTGACGCTGTTGTGACGGCGGGGCTGCAGCCGCTGCCCCGCCGCGCGGTCAGGGCTGCTGCTGATTGGCCTTCTTGGCCCGCAGACGCTTCCAGATGCCGCCGCCCAGCGCGGCCGCGGCCAGCAGGCCGACCTTGGCGAACTTGGCCAGGAAGGCGGCGATCACGGCGAACAGGCCAAGTTTCTTGGCCGCCACGCCGGCCACCAGGGCGGCCAGGCCGTATTCGGCGACCTTGTCGGTCGACGAGTCGAAGTCGGCGTAGCGCTTGCCTTCCACGTAGTCGAGGTTGTCCAGCAGCGTCAGCACGGCCGTCTTGTCCTTGGGCACCATGCTCTTCTGCGTGATCAGGTCCAACGTGATGTAGCCGTCGCGGCCCAGCGCGTAGGTGTTGTAGTTGACGGTGGGGTTTTCGGTGGCGCTTTCGCCCTTGTGCTTGACGGCGACGGACCAGACCAGGCGCTGCGATTGGCTGTCGTACTTCGGCGCCTCGACCCAGCCGTCCATGATCAGTTCGGGGAAACCGCGCTTCTTGCGTTCTTCGTTGGACTGCTCCGTGCCTTCGCGCAGGCTGTCCAGCAGTTCGTTGACGTTCCAGTTCTTGGCGTCGTCGTCCTTGATGTAGCCGGCCTTGTCGAAATTGACGGTGATGACCCAGTCGTCATCGTCGCTCTTGGGCATCACCACGCCCAGCAGGGAAGGATCCTTGCCGTTGCCGTAGGCCGCCATCAGCCGGTCCGCCTGCAGGCGCGGCACGAAGAACATGGATTCGGGCAGATGCACGACCGCCTGCTCGCCCAGTTTGACGTCGGCCGGCCCTTCCTGGGCGGCGGCAAAGGCGGCTTTCGTGGCCGCTTCGATTTCCTGCTGGGCGGCCGCGTTCTGCGCGAGCACGCCGGCGGGCATCAGGAACAGGGCGCTGGCGGCGGCCAGCGCGACTCGGGAAAGGAAAGCGCGCATGAGAGTTCTGAGGCGTCTGAAAAAAGGGGCCCCATTGTCTTTGCGGTCGACTTTCAACTTTCTGAAAGCAAACGGGTAATTCGGCGCACGATGTTGCGATTTGTCGCAGGATGTATGCGGCGCTCCGGCCGACGGCGTCTTCCGGGGTCTAGCGGGCCTTCTTGTGCCGCGGCGCGTTGCGCAGGCGCGTGCCCAGGATGCGGTCGTGCAGGAACTGCCCGTCGGGATCGAACCAGGACCAGATGAAGATGGTGAAGGGCGCGGCGACGATGAACATGTCCATGGAGGCCCAACCGGTGGCGCTGGCGGCGCCCCAGACGACGGCCGCGCCGGCCAGCACCAGGGGCCAGACCAGGACATAGCGCAACATCAGCCGGCCCGTGGACGGGGTATTGCCGTCGCGGTCGACCAGGCGGATGTTCCAGGTCTTCATGGGCAGGGTCTGGCCGCGGCGGCGCCAGCACAGCACAAAGTACGCCCCGATGGCGACGAACAGCCAGGCCTGCCGGGCGCCGCGCAGTTCCAGCGCGTTCTTGCTCTGGGTCAGCGTATCCAGCAGGTAGCCTGCCAGGAACACCACGCCAAACAGCAGCACGGCTTCGTACATCATGCAGGCGAACCGGCGCAGCCGGTTGGGGGTCTGGTCGAGCAGGGCGTCGGTCGTCATGGGTCGCTATTATCCGGCAAAGCCGGACTTTGGCGCCCTGGTTAAAAAAAAACCCACCGGTAAGGGTGGGTCTTAAAAGGGGCTGTGCAGCCCCCAAGGGGAAAACTGTTCAGGCCGTGGCCTGGGCCATGCTCAGGCGGCGGAGTGCGCGTTCTTGGCGCTCGTCTTGCCAGCCAGGGCACGGATGCCGTGGGCCAGCTTACGCAGGCCGGCGGCCAACGCCCGCATCGGGTGCGGACGGAATTGTTCTTCAATTGCCTGGAGCATCAGTTGGCGCTCGAGTTCGTCGGTCAGGCGGATGGTGTTGTTCGGGTTGATCACAATAGCCTCCACGGGCTTGCACTGTTTGTTTAGCTACTAGGGATAACCCGAATTATAGGGGTTAACCCTGAACTTGTGCAAGTGGCCGGTGCATATTGGCAACACCTTGGTGCGATGATGCTCCCAAACGATGCGGGGGAACACCATAAGCAAAGATACGCGCGCCATGTTGCTGCGCTTTTACAACGCGCTGCTTCCCGGGGAATGGGGGCGCGCCCGGGGGCCGAAGCCGCCCGGGGCCAGGGGGCTCAGGCGTCGCGGTAACCGGCGGCGACCAGCTCGAAACCGAACAGGCGGCAGTCCAGCGAACCGTTGTGCAGGGGCACGCGGCGCTTGGGTTTCAGGCGCAGTTGGTTCGGCAAGGTGAGGTCGCTGGTGATGACGTGCAGCTGCCAGCCGGCGAAATTACGCTTCAGGCAAGTGGCCCAGTCGCGCCACAGATCCACATCCTGCTCCGTCCCCATGCGTTCGCCATAGGGCGGGTTGGTGACGATCCAGCCATGGTCGGCGGGCGCCGTGACGTGGCGGGCGTCGCCGACCTCGAAGCGGATGGAGTCCTCGGTCAGCCAGGCGCGTTCGGCGTTGTTGCGGGCGAATTCGATGGCTTGCGGGTCCAGGTCGTAACCGACCAGCGGCGCGTCCAGTTGCGGCAGGATGCGCGCACGGGCGTCGTCCTTCAGGTCGCGCCAGCGGTAAGCGTCATGCCCGCGCAGGCGCTCGAAGCCGAATGGGCGCGAGATGCCTGGCGGCACGCCCAGCGCGATCCAGGCGGCCTCGATCAGAATGGTGCCCGACCCGCAGAACGGATCCAGCAGCGGCGCGGCCGGATCCCAGCCCGCCAGGGCCAGCATGCCGGCGGCCAGGTTCTCGCGCAGGGGCGCTTCGCCCTTGTCCAGGCGCCAGCCGCGCTTGAACAGCGATTCGCCCGAGGTGTCCAGGTACAGCGTGGCAGTGTGCCCGGTCAGGAACAGGTGCACGCGCGCGTCAGGGCGCACTGTGTCGATGCTGGGACGCTCGCCTTCCAGCTCGCGCAGGCGGTCGCAGATGCCGTCCTTGGCGCGCAGATTGCAGTACTGCAGGCTTTGCACCGGGCTCTTGATGGCCGAGGTGTCCACGCGCAGCGTTTGCTCCGCGCCGAACCAGCGTTCCCAGGGGGTGTCGCGGGCCAGGTCCAGGATGTCGTCTTCGTGCGAAATCTCGGCATGGGCGACCTGCACCAGGATGCGCGTGGCCAGGCGCGAATACAGGTTGGCGCGCTGCACGCCCGCCCAGTCGGCGGTAAAGGAGCAGCCGGCGCGGCCGGCCTGGGCGTCCTCGAAGCCCAGCGCCTGCATTTCCGCCGTCAGCGCCTCTTCCAGCCCTTGGGGGCAGGGGGCGAAGATAGGAAACACTTCCGCCTGGCGGGCTTCGCGGGGACGGCGGCTGCGGGTCTCCACGGTGGGTTCGCGCCTGCCGCGCCCTTCGTCGCGGTCATGTTCATGGTCGCGGCCGCGGGTTTCGGCGAAATCCGCTTCCTGCGCGTGGTCGGGTTCGGGCTGGTACTCAGGCGCGGGGCCGTCGTCCTCGAACGGGTCGTAGAAGCGTCCCGCAGGCGTGGCCGGCGCAATGTACTGGTCGTCGCGCAGACGCGGCGCGCGCTGCGGGGCGCGGCCGGAGCGGCCGCCGGACTCGGCCTCGCGGCGCGGGCTATCGGCGCGCTTGCGGTCCGGCGCGGGTCGGTCCGAGGCGCTGCGGCCTGGCGCGGCCCGGTCCGACGAGGCGCGCGCGGACTGGCCGCGCCCGGCGCCGCGCGGACCGCGGGCTTCCTCATCCTTGCGCCGCTGGTAGGCGACGGGATCTTTCTGGCGTTCGATGCCTTCCTTGGTGCGCTCCTGCTGCGCCACCAGGCGGGCGCGGGCGCCCGTGCGGGTGCGCTTGGGGGCGTCTTCGGCATGGGCGTCGCGCGCCGTTTTCTTGATCGTCAGCGTCTTGCGCGGACGGTCCTGTTCATCAGAGGACATACGAATCCTGGCGAATGTGCAAAGGTAGGGGTATCAGAAGGGTTTGACGACGACCAGCGCCACCACCACCAAGAGCAGCAAGACGGGAACTTCGTTGAACCAGCGATAGAACTTGTGCGAACGGGTGTTTTTGCCCTGTTCGAATTTGCGCAGCATCAGGCCACAGGCGTGATGGTAGCCGATGACGAGCAGGACGAAAAAGAGCTTGGCGTGCATCCAGCCGTTGCCGGGGCCCACGCCGATGCCGTAGCCCAGGTACAGCCACATGCCGAACACGACCGCGACGATGGCCAGAATGGTGGTGAAGCGGTACAGGCGGCGCGCCATGCCCAGCAGGGTGGTCTGGACGGCGGGGTCCGATTGCTGCGCCAGGTTCACGAAGATGCGCGGCAGGTAGAACAGGCCGGCGAACCAGGAAGCGATAAAGACAATATGAAAGGTCTTGACCCAAAGCATGGCCATGGCGCGATCCAGTCGAGGAAAGCCGCATTGTAAGCTGCGTCGCTGCGCGCTCCGGCCCAGAGGCAAAGCCCCGCGAACGGGGCTTTGCGGGGCGGCGGCTCAGATCACGTACAGGTCGACGTACTCGTGCACCGGCATGGCTTCCAGCCGCTTCTGGTCCAGCGAGGCCTGCAGGATGCGGTCCTGCTGGCGGGCGGGAAACATGCGCGCCAGGTTGGTGCGGAACTTGGCTTCCAGCAGCGGTATGCCTTCGGCGCGGCGGCGCTTGTGGCCGATGGGGTACTCGCAGACGATTTCGTCCAGCCGCGTGCCGTCCTTGAATTCCACCGTCAGCGCATTGGCGATCGAACGTTTGTCGGGGGCGTGATAGTCGCGGGTGTAGGCCGGGTCCTCGACGCAGACGATCTTGTCGCGCAGCGCGTCGATGCGGGGATCGCGCGCCACTGCGTCCTCGTAGTCGGCCGCGGTCAGGCGGCCGAACAGCACCGGCACCGCCACCATGTACTGGATGCAGTGATCCCGGTCGGCCGGGTTGGCCAACGGTCCCTTCTTGTCGATGATGCGGATGCAGGCCTCGTGCGTCCGTATGGTGATTTTCGCGATGTCGTCGGCGCTCTTGCCGGCGGCCTTCAGCTTGCTGTGGAGCTCCATCGCGCATTCAACGGCGGTTTGCGCATGGAACTCGGCCGGAAACGAAATCTTGAACAGCACGTTTTCCATCACATAGCTGCCGTAGGGGCGCTGGAACCTGAACGGCTGACCCTTGAACAGCACGTCGTAGAAGCCCCAGGTCTTGGCCGTGAGCACGGACGGATAGCCCATTTCGCCGGTCCGGGCGATCAGCGCCAGGCGCACGGCGCGGCTGGTGGCGTCGCCCGCGGCCCAGCTCTTCCTGCTGCCGGTGTTGGGGGCGTGCCGGTAGGTGCGCAGGCTCTGGCCGTCGACCCAGGCCAGCGACACCGCGTTGATCACTTCCTCGCGGCTCAGGCCCAGCATTTGCGCAACCACGGCGGTGGACGCCACCTTGACCAGCACGACGTGGTCCAGGCCGACCTTGTTGAAGGAGTTTTCCAGTGCGATGCAGCCCTGGATTTCGTGCGCCTTGATCATGCCGGTCAGCACGTCGCGCATCAGCAGGGGCGGCTTGCCGGCCGCGACCGCGGTGCGGGACAGCCAGTCGGCGGTGGCCAGGATGCCGCCCAGATTGTCGGACGGATGGCCCCATTCGGCGGCCAGCCAGGTGTCGTTGAAGTCCAGCCAGCGGATCATCGTGCCGATGTTGAAGGCAGCTTGAACGGGATCGAGCTGGAATTGCGTGCCCGGCACCTTGGCGCCGTGGGGCACTGCCGTGCCGGGGACGATGGGCCCCAGCAGTTTCCTGCACGCTGGATACTCCAGCGCTTCCAGGCCGCAGCCCAGCGTGTCGATCAGGCAGTTGCGTGCCGTTTCGTACGCCAGGCCGCTCTGGATTTCATACTTCAGGACGTAGTCGGCGATGTCGACCAGGACCAGGTCGGGATCGGGACGGACGTTGGAGATCGGGGCAGACATAGCGGTACCTCTCCATGGAATGAATACAGGTGGCCATGCCGTGCCCTCGTCCGTGTCCCCGGTCTTACTTGCGCTTGTCCAGCGGCACGAACTTCTGGTCTTCCGGTCCCACGTAGTTGGCGGTGGGGCGGATGATCTTGTTGTCGACGCGCTGCTCGATGATGTGGGCCGACCAGCCTGCCGTGCGCGCGATGACGAACAGCGGCGTGAACATGGCGGTGGGGACTCCCATCATGTGATAGCTGACGGCCGAGAACCAGTCCAGGTTGGGGAACATCTTCTTGATGTCCCACATGACCGTTTCCAGGCGTTCGGCGATGTCGAACATCTTGGTGCTGCCGGCCTTCTTGGACAGCTTCTTGGCCACGTCCTTGATGACCTTGTTGCGCGGGTCGGACACGGTGTAGACGGGGTGGCCAAAGCCGATGATAACTTCCTTGGCTTCGACGCGGCGGCGGATGTCGGCCTCGGCCTCTTCCGGCGTTTCATAGCGCTTCTGCACGTCGAAAGCCACTTCGTTGGCGCCGCCGTGCTTGGGGCCGCGCAGCGCGCCGATGGCGCCCGAGATCGCGGAGAACATGTCCGAGCCGGTGCCGGCGATGACGCGGGCCGTGAACGTGGACGCGTTGAACTCGTGTTCGGCGTACAGGTTCAGCGAGATGTGCATGGCCTTGACCCACTCGTCGCTGGGCTTTTCGCCGTGCAGCAGGTGCAGGAAGTGGCCGCCGATGCTGTCGTCGTCGGTCTGCACGTCGATGATGCGGCCGTTGTGGCTGTAGTGGTACCAGTACAGCAGCGCCGAGCCCAGGTTGGCCATCAGGCGGTCGGCGATGTCGCGCGCGCCCGGGGTGTTGTGGTCGTCTTTTTCAGGCAGCACGCAGCCCAGCACCGACACGGCGGTGCGCATCACGTCCATGGGGTGGCTGGCGGCGGGCAGGGCTTCCAGCGCGGCTTGCAGCTGGGCGGGCAGGCCGCGCAGGCTGCGCAGCTTTTCCTTGTAGGCCTTCAGTTCGGCCTTGTTCGGCAGCTTGCCGTGGACGAGCAAGTGGGCGATTTCCTCGAATTCGCTGGCGTCAGCGATATCCAGGATGTCGTAGCCGCGGTAGTGCAGGTCGTTGCCGCTGCGGCCGACCGTGCAGAGCGCCGTGTTGCCGGCGACGACGCCGGACAGCGCAACCGACTTCTTGGGCTTGAAACCGGCTTTTTCTTCCGGCTTGGCGTCCGTCTTGGCCACTTGCTTCTTGGGAGCCGTGCTCATGTCTCTACTCCTTCCTTTCGCGATGGTCATTGCTATGGGGGTGGGCATGCAAGGCGCCGGGCGGGAGCCGCGGCGCCGGGAACCGTGGGCCTGCTTACGCCTTGCCCTTCTGGAAAAGCGCGTCCAGCTTCGATTCGAATTCGTGGTAGCCGATGCGGTCGTACAGTTCCTCGCGCGTCTGCATCAGGTCCACCACGTTCTTCTGGTGGCCGTCGCGGCGGATGGCGGTGTAGACGGCTTCGGCGGCCTTGTTCATGGCGCGGAAGGCCGACAGCGGGTAGAGCACCATGCCCACGCCCACGCTCTTCAGTTCTTCCACCGAGAACAGCGGCGTCTTGCCGAATTCGGTGATGTTGGCCAGCACCGGCACCTTGACCGCCTTGACGAAGCGGTCGTAGGTCGGCAGGTCGTAGGCGGCTTCGGCGAAGATCGCGTCGGCGCCCGCTTCCACGCAGGCCAGCGCGCGTTCGATGGCGGCGTCCACGCCGTGCGAGGCGATCGCGTCGGTGCGGGCGATCAGGTAGAAGTCGCTGTCGGTGCGGGCATCGGCCGCGGCCTTGACGCGATCGGCCATTTCTTCGGTCGAGACGATTTCCTTGCCCGGACGGTGGCCGCAGCGCTTGGCGCCGACCTGGTCTTCGATATGGCAGGCGGCGGCGCCGAACTTGATCAGGCTCTTGACGCTGCGGGCGATGTTGAACGCCGACGGGCCGAAGCCGGTGTCGATGTCCACCACCAGCGGCACGTCGCAGACGTCGGTGATGCGGCGCACGTCGGTCAGGACGTCGTCCATGGTGTTGATGCCCAGGTCGGGCAGGCCCAGCGAGCCGGCCGCGACGCCGCCGCCGGACAGGTAGATGGCGCGGTAGCCGGCGCGCTTGGCCAGCAGCGCATGGTTGGCGTTGATGGCGCCGATGATCTGCAGGGGGCTTTCTTCGGCAAGCGCGCGGCGAAAGAGGGCGCCGGCGGATTCGGGTCTGGACATGGGTGGTCTCCGTAATTTGGACCGGGTGTTTTCATGGGCCCCGGATGAAACGACTGGACTGCGGACTGGCGCGCTGCAGGCCGGGCCGGGATGCGTCCCGTCCTGGTTCCTGACCTTACCGCGGGCCCGGAAAATAAATCTGTCCCCTTCGCGACATTCCTTTGCGCAGGAGCAAAGGGACAGGTTTATGTTTCGGTCTTGCCTAGGAATTGGGCCCGCGCAAACGGGCCCAATTCTTTACTCATGCGCTGCTTACTTCAGCAGGTCCTTGACGCCGTCGCGCTCTTCGAGGAGCTCTTTCAGCGTGAAGTCCAGGCGCTCGCGCGAGAAGGCGTCGATTTCCAGGCCTTCGATGCGCTTGTATTCGCCGTTTTCGGTCGTGACCGGCACGCCGTAGATGATGCCTTCCGGGATGCCGTAGGAGCCGTCCGACGGAACGCCCATCGTGACCCACTTGCCGTTGCTGCCCAGGACCCAGTCACGGACGTGGTCGATGGCGGCGTTGGCGGCCGAAGCGGCCGAGGACAGGCCACGGGCTTCGATGATGGCGGCGCCGCGCTTGCCCACGGTGGGGATGAACGTGTCGCGGTTCCAGGCGTCGTCGTTGATCAGCTTGGACAGCGATTCGCCGCCGACGGTGGCGAAGCGGTAGTCGGGGTACATCGTGGGCGAGTGGTTGCCCCACACGACCAGCTTTTCAATCGCGGCGACCGGCTTGCCCGACTTGGCGGACAGTTGCGACAGGGCGCGGTTGTGGTCCAGGCGCAGCATGGCGGTGAAGTTCTTGGCCGGCAGGTCCGGCGCCGACTTCATGGCGATGTAGGCGTTGGTGTTGGCCGGGTTGCCCACGACCAGAACCTTGACGTTGCGGCTGGCGACGTCGTTCAGGGCCTTGCCCTGAGCCGTGAAGATCTGGGCGTTGACCGACAGCAGGTCCTTGCGTTCCATGCCGGGGCCGCGCGGACGGGCGCCAACCAGCAGGGCCACGTCGGCGTCCTTGAAGGCGGTGCGCGGGTCGCTGTGAGCGGTCACTTCCTGCAGCAGCGGGAAGGCGCAGTCATCCAATTCCATGATGACGCCCTTCAGGGCCTTTTGCGCTTTCTCGTCGGGGATTTCCAGCAGTTGCAGGATGACGGGTTGATCTTTACCCAGCATTTCGCCGGAGGCGATGCGGAATAGCAGTGCGTAACCGATTTGGCCGGCGGCGCCGGTGACGGCGACACGCAAGGCAGGCTTGGACATGGACGTTCTCCGTAATGGTTTGGCGAGAAAAAATCTCACCAATCAGTGTAATCGTTGGGCGTGAAAATCAACGCGCGCGCCACGCGGGGGCAGGGCCCGGGGCAGCGTTGAATCCTAGATCGAATTTACGTGTCCGTCAATTGCTCTTCTATCTTATATAAGACATAAGACGTTGGACAGCTTCCCAGCCGATATGCCACAATAGAGCGTTTATTCGAATGCGCCGCAACCCGGTTTCGGTTGCGCGCCTGTATCAAGCCAGAACATTGGCGGCAGCAGCGCATTGCGGATGGGTTCGCTGCCTTGCGCCGCCCTCCCATTTCCCGGATAAACATGACTCAATCGAAAAGATCCATGGCAGAGCCCCGGCCCGAAACCTCCTTACGCATTCGCGCCGCCCGCACGGCGGGCGAGGGGGCCGCTTTCAGTCCGCTCTACCGGCAAATCAAGGATCTGCTTGTCCAGAGCCTGGAACGCGGCGAATGGAAGCCCGGCGAGCTCATCCCCAGCGAAATCGATCTGGCCGCCCGTTTCCAGGTGAGCCAGGGCACGGTGCGCAAGGCGGTCGACGAGCTGGCCGCCGAGCACATGCTGCTGCGCCGCCAGGGCAAGGGCACTTTTGTCGCCACCCACCACGAAGCGCGCGTGCGCTACCGCTTCCTGCGCCTGGCCGCCGATGAAGAAGGCGAGGCCGGCCGCGCCGAAAGCCGCATCCTGGAATGCCGGCGCCTGCGGGCGCCCGCCGAGATCGCGCGCGCCCTGGACCTGCGGGCCGGCGAAACCGTCGTCATGATCCGCCGCCTGCTGTCCATGGGGCAGACGCCCACCGTCGTGGACGACATCTGGCTGCCTGGTTCCATCTTCCGTGGACTGACCCTGGAACTGCTGAGCGCCAACAAGGCGCCGCTCTATGGTCTGTTCGAATCCGAATTCGGCGTGAGCATGGTGCGCGCGGACGAAAAGCTGCGCGCGGTGATCGCGCCGGCCGAGGTCTGTCCGCTGCTTAATGTTCCCGCCGGGACGCCGTTGTTGCAGGTGGATAGGGTGTCTTATACGTATGGTGACCGCCCCATGGAAATTCGCCGGGGGTTGTACTTGACCGATCGATACCACTACCGCAATAGTCTGAATTGATGAGCTTTTTAACTACGATTTGATACCAACCCAATCTCTGGGCGAAAATAGCGTGTTTGCCCGAAAGGGCCACGGCACTTTCGCCGTCACGATTCCCTAGTTCAGAAACACCGAGGCCGTCATGTCCGACACCGCTGCCAAGCCACGTCCGCAGTTTCGCAATATTGGTATTGCGCAACTCGCCAGCTACCGCCTGCCCCTGGCCGGCAAGCTGTCCATCCTGCACCGCGTCAGCGGCGCGCTGCTGTTCCTCTGTCTTCCCTTGGTCATTCTGCCGCTGTTCGCAGCCAGCGTGGCCGCACCGCAGACGTTCGCAGCCGTGGCTGCCTACGCCGGCAACCCGATCGTCAAGCTTGTCTTCCTGGTCCTGATCTGGGGCTACCTGCACCACTTCTGTGCCGGCATCCGCTACCTGCTGCTGGACCTGCACATCGGCATCGACAAGCTGTCGGCCAAGAAGAGCGCCGGCGTGGTTTTCGGGGTGAGCCTGGCTCTGACCCTGGTGTTCGCCCTCAAACTGTTCGGAGTGCTGTAATGGCCGACGTCAAGAACTACGGACCCAAGCGTCTGGTCGTGGGCGCCCATTACGGCGTCATGGATTTCATCATCCAGCGCATCACCGCCGTCATCATGGCCGTGTACACGCTGGTGCTGCTCATCGGCATCCTCATGATGCCGGCCTTCACGTACGAGCACTGGACCGCGCTGTTCAACTTCTACGTGGGCGTTCTTCCGGTTGGCCAGATCCTGGCCACCCTTGCATTCATTGCGCTGGCCTGGCATGCCTGGATTGGTGTGCGCGACATCTGGATGGACTACGTCAAGTCGGTGGGCGTGCGCCTGCTGCTGCAAGTGCTGACGATCCTCTGGCTGGTCGGTTCGGTCGTTTACTTCGCGCAAATCCTCTGGAGCATTTAAGCCGTGGTCTCTGTCATGAAATCCTTGCCGCGCCGCCAGTTTGATGTGGTGGTCGTTGGCGCCGGTGGAGCCGGCATGCGTTGTTCGCTGCAACTGTCCCAAGCGGGGCTGTCCGTTGCCGTGCTGTCCAAAGTGTTCCCCACGCGTTCGCACACCGTTGCCGCACAGGGCGGCGTGAGCGCCTCGCTGGGCAACATGAGCGAAGACAACTGGTACTGGCACATGTACGACACCGTCAAGGGTTCGGACTGGCTGGGCGACCAGGACGCCATCGAATTCATGTGCCGCGAAGCGCCGAACGCCGTGTACGAGCTCGAGCACTTCGGCATGCCGTTCGACCGCAACCCCGACGGCACCATCTACCAGCGTCCGTTCGGCGGCCACACCGCCAACTTCGGCGAAAAGCCGGTCCAGCGCGCCTGTGCCGCTGCCGACCGCACCGGCCACGCGCTGCTGCACACCCTCTACCAGCGCAACGTTGCCGCGCGCACCCAGTTCTTCGTCGAATGGATGGCGCTGGACCTGCTGCGCAACGAAGCCGGCGACGTCGTCGGCGTGACCGCCCTGGAAATGGAAACGGGCGAAATCTACATCCTGGAAGCCAAGACCACGGTGCTGGCCACCGGCGGCGCCGGCCGTATCTGGGCCGCTTCCACCAACGCCTTCATCAACACCGGTGACGGCCTGGGCATGGCGGCGCGCGCGGGCATCCCGCTGCAAGACATGGAATTCTGGCAGTTCCACCCGACCGGCGTGGCCGGCGCGGGCGTGCTGATCACGGAAGGCGTGCGCGGCGAAGGCGGCATCCTGCTGAACAAGGATGGCGAACGCTTCATGGAGCGCTATGCGCCCACGCTGAAGGACTTGGCCCCGCGCGACTTCGTGTCCCGCTCGATGGACCAGGAAATCAAGGAAGGCCGCGGCTGCGGTCCGGACGGCAGCTATGTGGTGCTCAAGCTGGACCACCTGGGCGCCGACGTGATCAACAAGCGCCTGCCCTCGATCCGCGAAATCGCCATCAAGTTCGGCAACGTGGACCCGATCAAGGAACCGATCCCCGTCGTTCCGACCATCCACTACCAGATGGGCGGCATTCCGGCCAACTACCACGGCCAGGTGCTGTCGCGCGTAAACGGCGAAAACAAGGTCATCAACGGCCTGTACGCCATCGGCGAATGCGCCGCGGTGTCGGTGCACGGCGCCAACCGCCTGGGCACCAACTCGCTGCTGGACCTGATCGTGTTCGGCCGCGCCACCGGCAACCACATCGTCAATTCGCATCCGGAACGCCAGCACGCGCACCAGCCCGTGCCGCAGCAAGCCGTCGAATTCTCGCTGGACCGCATCAACAAGCTGGAATCGCGCACCTCGGGCGAGAAGACCCAGGACATCGGCAACGCCATCCGCTTCTCGATGCAGCGCCACTGCGGCGTGTTCCGCACGCTGGAACTGCTGAACGAAGGCGTGACCCAGATCGAAGATCTGGCCAAGCAAGCCGACAATATCTACTTCAAGGACAAGTCCAAGGTGTTCAACACCGCGCGCGTCGAGGCGCTGGAACTGGCGAACATGACCGAAGTGGCCCGCGCCACGATCAAGTCGGCCGCCACCCGCACCGAAAGCCGCGGCGCGCATGCGCTTGACGACAACCCGACCCGCGACGACGAAAACTGGCTGAAGCACACGCTGTGGTACTCCGAAGGCAGCCGCCTGGATTACAAGCCTGTGCAGATGAAGCCGCTGACGGTCGAGTCCTTCCCGCCCAAGGCGCGTACCTTCTAAGTCCGGATTGAGCCCACTATGAGCAACAAGAGAATCGTCAAGTTCGAAATCTACCGCTACGATCCGGACAAGGACGAGCGCCCGTACATGCAGAAGCTGGACGTTGAACTCCAGCCCACCGACAAGATGCTGCTTGATGCGCTGGTGCGCATCAAGAACGACGTCGATGACAGCCTGGCCCTGCGCCGCTCGTGCCGTGAAGGCGTGTGCGGTTCGGACGCCATGAACATCAACGGCAAGAACGGCCTGGCCTGCACGACGAACCTGCGCGAATTGAAGGAACCCATCGTTCTGCGTCCGCTGCCGGGCCTGCCCGTCATCCGCGACCTGATCGTGGACATGACGCACTTCTTCAACCAGTACCACTCGATCCGCCCGTACCTCATCAACGACACGCCGCCGCCCGAAAAGGAACGCCTGCAGTCGCCCGAGGCGCGCGAAGAGCTGGATGGCCTGTACGAGTGCATTCTGT
>JALDYL010000066.1:0-24810 GCA_032153965.1 Achromobacter sp.
GCGAAGTCCGCCGCATGTTCGAGGCCGTGGGCGTCACGGTCAGCCGGCTGATCCGTACCCGTTTCGGCGACGTGGTCCTGCCGCGCACGCTGCGCCGCGGCCGCTGGGAGGAACTGGATTCCTCCCTCGTTACCGCTCTGATGGTCCAGCTGGGCCTGGTGCGCGACGACGACGAGTCCGGCGCCAACCGCCGCCGCTCCAAGCAGCCGCAGTCGCATGACAGCGCGCTGCCCCCGGGCTTCGGCACCATGGACCGCAACGGCATGAACGGCGCCCGCATCGGCCGCCGCGGCAAGCTGCAAGGCGGCCGCTTGGGCAGCGCGGGCCAGGCGGCTGCGTGTCCCTCGGATCCTTTCGGCACGGGCTTGATGATTGCCGGCGGTTACGCCAACGGCCATCCGCTGTCGGGAGAGGGCGCTGGCGGCAACCGCAAGGGCGGCAAGCCTGGTGGCGGCCGTGCCGCGGCGGCCGGCGCCAAGCCTGGCAACAAGCAGGGCGGCAAGCCTGGCGGTAAATCCGGCGGCAAGCCGCGCGGTCCGCGTGCGGCCGCCGCGGGTGGCCAGCCGGGCAATGCCGCGTCGGTCGAGGCTGGCATCGGCAACGCGGCGGAGGCGCCGGCAGGCGGCCGTCGTCCGGCCGGCGGCAAGCCTGCCGGTGCGCGCGGCAACAGCGGTCGCGGTGGCAAGCCGGCGGGAGCTGGCGCCGGCGCTGGCGCTGGCGCGGGCGCCGGCCGTGGCGGCAATAAAACGGGCGGTTCTGGCAACAAGGGGTCGGGCACTGGCGGCAAGCCGCGTGCGCCCCGCAATGCCTCGTCGGGTCCTCGTGGCGATGACTGGCAGCCGCGCGGCGCATCGGCGCATGAATCCCGTCTGGGCGTGATGGGCGGGCGCGGCCGTCAGGGCCGTTGAGGGCCTCCGGGCGGCGCGCTGGCCGCGCCGCCGCGTGGGATATGTCCCGCATAAGCGTAAGCCCGTGACGAATCAGGCGTTTTTCCAGTTTATCTGGTAAAATCAATGGTTTTCATGGCTTCGTGTCGTTGCCCTTTGCGTTCCGCCAAGCAAAATGCTGGCAAATACAGCAGGCAAATACAGGGAATGGCAGCGACAGCCTTGGCAGTTTGCATCGGACTTTGCGCCTGATGCCGCCTGGCCCGGATTGCGGGTTTGAGCGGCAGGTCAAGAATGGCCAGGGCGGCGCAAGCCAAATTTAGGTCGCAATATAGGGCACTGCCCAGCATTGCTCCTTACGTGCAGTAGGGTGGCGGCTGGGCTCTGTGCAATACGGTGGGCTGGGCGTGCAGCCCATTTTTTTTGAGTATATGGCTGATTTATTCGCATTGACCGAAGAGGCTCTGGCCGGCATGGACGTCGAACTCGTGGACGTCGAGCGTGCCGCCCTGGGCCTTTTGCGCGTCACGATCGATCGGGTCGGCGGTGTGCGCATCGAAGACTGCGAGCAGGTGTCCCGCCAATTGTCGCGGGTGTTTGAAGTCGAAAATGTCGACTACAAGCGGCTGGAAGTCGGTTCGCCGGGCATTGACCGCCCGTTGCGCAACGAGGCCGAATTCCGCCGTTTCGCAGGCGAGCGCATCGAAATCAAGCTGCGCGAGGCATTGGACGGCCGTAAGGTCTTCTCGGGCACGTTGACCGTGCCGGAAGACGACGCCGCAGCCTCGGACGCGGCTGCTGGAATGCACAAGACCGTGTTCGGTCTCGAATTTGAGGCAAAAAAGAACGAAGTCCAGGTGTTGAATTTCACGGTCGAAGATATCGAACGTGCAAAACTGGATCCCGTTCTGGATTTCAAGGGCAAAAAGCGATGAGTCGCGAAATTCTTCTGTTGGTCGATGCCTTGGCGCGTGAAAAGAACGTCACGCGCGACGTCGTGTTCGGGGCGCTGGAAAGCGCGCTGGCCTCGGCCATGAAAAAACGCTTCAAGGATGATGCGGACATCCGTGTCGCCATCGATAGGGACACGGGCGATCACGAAGGCTTCCGCCGTTGGCTGGTCGTGCCCGATGAGGCCGGCCTGCAAGAACCCGACAAGCAGGAAATGCTGTCGGATGCGCTGGAAATCGTTCCCGGCATCACGGAAGGCGAGTACATCGAAGAGCCGCTCGAACCCATCGAGTTCGGCCGTATCGGCGCGCAGGCCGCCAAGCAGGCCATTCTGCAGAAGATCCGCGACGCCGAGCGCGAGCAGGTGCTCAATGACTTCCTGGACCGTGGCGAGAGCATCGTGTCCGGCACGATCAAGCGCATGGACAAGGGCGACGCCATCGTCGAAACCGGCAAGATCGAAGCGCGCCTGCCGCGCTCCGAAATGATCCCGAAGGAAAACCTCCGGGTGGCCGACCGCGTCCGCGCTTTTGTGTTGCGCGTAGACCACGCCGCACGCGGCCAGCAGGTGATCCTGTCGCGCACCGCGCCGGAATTCATCCGCCAGCTGTTCGAGAATGAAGTCCCCGAAATCGAGCAGGGCCTGCTGGAGATCAAGGCTGCGGCCCGCGACGCCGGGGTGCGTGCGAAGATCGCCGTGGTGGCTTACGATAAGCGCATCGATCCGATCGGCACCTGCGTGGGCATGCGCGGTTCGCGCGTGACCGCCGTGCGCAACGAGCTGGGCGGCGAGCAGGTCGATATCGTGCTGTGGTCGGAAGACCCCGCGCAGTTTGTCATCGGCGCCCTGGCGCCGGCCAACGTCGAGTCCATCGTCGTTGATGAAGACAAGCACGCGATGGATGTCGTGGTGGACGAGGAAAACCTGCCCAAGGCCATTGGCGCCAAGGGTCAGAACGTGCGCCTGGCGTCCGAGCTGACTGGCTGGCAGATCAACATCATGACGCCGGAAGAAAGCCTGAACCGCCAGGAAGTCGAGCGTTCGGGCCTGCGCGCCACGTTCATGAGCAAGCTGGACGTCGACGAGGAAGTCGCTGACATCCTGATCGACGAAGGTTTTACCGGTATCGAGGAAATCGCCTACGTGCCCATGCAGGAACTGCTGGAAATCGAGGCCTTTGACGAAGACACCATTAATGAGTTGCGCGCCCGTGCCCGCAATGCGCTGCTGACCGAGGCGATCGCCCAGGAAGAGCGCCTTGAGACCGCGCAGGATTTGCTCGAACTCGAAGGCATGACGCCCGAGCTGGCTGCCAAGCTGGCCGAGCGCCAAGTGCATACGCGTGATGATCTGGCCGAATTGGCAACGGACGAACTGGCGGAAATCGCCGGCCTGACCGAACAAGAAGCCAGCGACCTCATCATGCGCGCCCGCGCCCATTGGTTCGACGAGGAATAACCAAAAGGACACGGGTCCGCGGCGGGCGGGATATTCGCCGCCGCGAGTTCACGTTGTTTGTAATAGCTGCATATAGGGAAGAGAGAGCCTAATGTCGAGTAATACCGTCGCGCAGTTCGCTACCGAGCTGAAAATGCCTGCCAATGTGCTGCTGGATCAGCTGCGCTCGGCTGGTGTTGACCTCAAATCGGTTGACGATTCCGTCACCGACAGCGACAAGGCGAAATTGCTCGAATCGCTGCGCCGCGCCCATGGCGCGACCGAAGGCAAGAAGATCACCCTGACGCGCCGCCAGACGTCCGAGATCCGGCAGGCTGACGCCACCGGCCGCTCGCGCACGATTCAGGTCGAAGTGCGCAAGAAGCGCGTGTTCGTCAAGCGTGATCCCTCCGAAATTGCCCTGGAGCAGGCCGCGTCCGCGCGTGCCGAAGATGAAGTTGCTGTTGAAGAAGAGCAGCAGGTGTCCGCGCCGGCTGCACCCGAGGCTCCTGCCGTGGCCGAGCCCCGCGAAGCCACGCCCGTCCAAGCGGAGGCTCCGGCCCCCGTCGAGGCGGAAGAGCCTGTTGCTGTAGAAGCGCCCGCGCCGGTTGAAGCGCCCGCGCCTGTTGAATCCGTCGCGGCCGAAGTGCCCGCCACCGTCGAGGCGCAAGCCGCCGAAGTCCAGGCCCAGCCTGAACCCGAACCGACGCCGGCGCCTGCTCCTGCCGAGCCCGTGGCCGAAGAGGCCAAGCCCGAAGTCAAGACTGAATCCACCGAGCCCAAGGCTGAAGAAGCCAAGCCGGAACCCGTTGTGCTAGCCAATAAGTCCGAACCATCATCCTCCCAGGCCACCGCGCCTGTCGCCCAGGCCCAGCCTGCTGCGAAGTCCGAACCCGTCAAAACCGCCGCGAAGCCCGAGCCCGCCGCGCCCGCCGTCAAGGTAGGCAACCGCGCGGACAACCGCCGCGCCGGCCCGCCTCTCGCGGCTTCCGCCGCGCCGGCAGCGCGCGATGAGGCCCGCCGCAAGGCCGAGGCCGAAGCCGCCGCTCTGCGCGAGATGCTGAACCGTCCGCGCAAGGTGCTGCGCGCTCCCGAACCGGAAGCGCCCGCTGCTGCGGCGCCGATCTCGGGCACGCTGCACAAGCCGGCCGGCAAGCCGGGCGCCGCTCCTGGTGCCAAGAAGGACGCCAAGCCCGCCGCTCCCGGCGCGAAGAAGACCATCAAGACCGCCGAAGTCGCTTCGACCTGGTCCGATGACGCTTCGCGCAAGAAGCCCGCCGACAAGCCGGCAGCTCCGGCCAGCCGCGACGGCTGGCGTGCCGGCGGCAAGGGCGGTGGCAAGGGCGGCCGTGGCGGCCGCAACCAGCAGAACGATCGCCGCAACGAGCCGGCGCCGCAAGAATTCATCGCGCGTGAAGTCCACGTGCCGGAAACCATCAGCGTGGCCGACCTGGCCCACAAGATGTCCGTCAAGGCCGCCGAAGTCATCAAGCAATTGATGAAGCTGGGCCAGATGGTCACCATCAACCAGGTGCTGGACCAGGAAACCGCCATGATCGTGGTCGAGGAACTGGGCCACGTGGCAATCGCCGCCAAGCTGGACGACCCGGAAGCCTTCCTGGACGAAACCGCCAGCGTGTCGGAAGCCGAACAGCTGTCGCGCGCTCCGGTCGTGACCGTCATGGGCCACGTCGACCACGGCAAGACCTCGCTGCTGGACTACATCCGCCGCGCCAAGGTTGCCGCGGGCGAAGCCGGCGGCATTACGCAGCACATCGGCGCCTACCACGTCCGCACCGAGCGCGGCATGGTGACCTTCCTTGACACCCCGGGCCACGAGGCGTTCACCGCCATGCGTGCCCGCGGCGCCAAGGCGACCGACATCGTCATCCTGGTCTGCGCGGCCGACGACGGCGTGATGCCGCAGACCCGCGAAGCCATCCACCACGCGAAGGCCGCAGGCGTTCCGATGGTCGTGGCCATGACCAAGATCGACAAGCCCAGCGCCAACCCCGACCGCGTCAAGCAGGAACTGGTTGCCGAGGAAGTGGTGCCGGAAGAATACGGCGGCGACGTGCCGTTCGTATCCGTGTCGGCCAAGACCGGCGAGGGCATCGACGATCTGCTCGAAAACCTGCTGCTGCAAGCTGAAGTGCTGGAATTGAAGGCTCCCGTCGACGCGCCCGCCAAGGGCCTGGTGATCGAAGCCCGTCTCGACAAGGGCCGTGGCCCGGTCGCGACCATCCTGGTGCAGAGCGGCACGCTCAAACGCGGTGATGTGGTGCTGGCCGGTGCAAGCTTCGGCCGCGTGCGCGCCATGCTCGACGAAAACGGCAAGCCGATCCAGGAAGCCGGTCCGTCGATCCCCGTGGAAATCCAGGGCCTGACCGAAGTGCCGGCCGCCGGCGACGAGCTGATGGTGCTGTCCGACGAGCGCAAGGCGCGCGAAATCGCGCTGTTCCGCCAGGGCAAGTTCCGCGACGTCAAGCTGGCCCGCCAACAGGCCGCCAAGCTCGAGTCCATGTTCGACAACCTGGGCGAGGGCACGCAGACCCTGGCCCTGATCGTGAAGACCGATGTCCAGGGTTCGCAGGAAGCGCTGGTGCAGTCGCTGACCAAGCTGTCGACCGACGAAGTGCGCGTGCAGGTCGTGCACGCCGCCGTGGGCGGCATCTCGGAAAGCGACATCAACCTGGCCATCGCCTCGAACGCCGTCGTCATCGGCTTCAACGTCCGCGCCGAAGCCAGCGCCAAGAAGCTGGCCGAGAACAACGGCATCGACGTGCGCTACTACAACATCATCTACGACGCCGTGGATGAAGTGAAGGCAGCCATGTCGGGCATGTTGGCGCCCGAGAAGAAGGAAGAAGTCATCGGCTTGGTCGAGATCCGCGAGGTCTACAGCATCTCCCGCATCGGCAACATTGCCGGTTGTATGGTGCTGGACGGCCTGGTGCGTCGCGATTCGCAAGTCCGCCTGCTGCGCAACAACGTGGTCCATTGGACCGGCCAGCTCGATTCGCTGCGCCGCTTCAAGGACGACGTCAAGGAAGTCAAGTCGGGCTTCGACTGCGGTCTTACGCTGCGCGGCAACAACGACATCCAGGTGGGCGACCAGCTGGAAGTCTTTGAAATCAAGGAAATCGCGCGTACGCTGTAAGGCGAGCGCGAGGCAATTTTTCCAATGAGCCGTCACAAGTCCAAAGCCATCCCCGGCCGCAATCTGCGGCTGGCCGACCAGATCCAGAAGGATCTGGCCGGGATCATCCAGCGCGAGATCGACACGACCCGCGCTGGACTGATCACGCTCTCCGGTGTGGAACTGTCGACCGACTACGCGCACGCCAAGGTGTATTTCACGGTTCTGGGCGCCGAGCCCGAAGCCGCGACCGCCTTGCTGAACGAAAAAGCCGGTTGGCTGCATTCCCAGCTGTACAAGCTGCTGCACATACACACTGTCCCCACTTTGCGCTTCTTCCACGACGAGCAGATCGCCCGTGGCATCGAAATGTCGATCCTCATCGACCGCGCAAACCGGCCCGGCCCGCACTCGGGCGTGCCCGACGAACCTGAAGACCAGTCCTGATCGGGCTGTCGTCACTGCTTTAAACCGGATTCCGACGATGGCTAAACGACGCGGGCTTACGCTCGACGGTGTGCTGTTGCTCGACAAACCCGTGGGTTTGTCGAGTAACCACGCCCTGCAACGCGCCAAACGTGCCATGGACGCGGCGAAAGCCGGCCACACCGGCACGCTGGATCCCTTCGCCACCGGCTTGCTGGTGTGCTGCATGGGCCGCGCAACCAAGATTTCCGGCGCGATGCTCAACGCCGACAAGGCATATCGCGCTACGCTGCAATTTGGCTCCGAAACCGATTCTGGCGACCTGACCGGCAATGTCGTGTCCACCGCCGAGCCTGGCTTTACGGTGGATGAGCAGGCGCTGCGCGATGCGCTGTCACGTTTCTCGGGCACGATCGAGCAGATTCCGCCCATGTATTCCGCGCTCAAGCGCGACGGCAAGCCCTTGTACGAGTACGCGCGCGCCGGCATCGAGCTGGAACGGCCGCCGCGCCAGATCACGATTCACCGCATCGAACTGCTGTCCCTGAACGGGACCGAGGCAGAGATCGATGTGGCTTGCAGTAAAGGCACATACATCCGGACACTGGCCCAGGACATCGGGCGCGTGCTGGGCTGTTACGCCCACCTGACGGCGCTGCGGCGCACGCACGTCGGGCCTTTTTCTCTGGAACGCGCCGTTGAGCTGGAAGCCTTGCAGGCCATGCCAGACCCGAAGCAGGCATTGCTTGCACTGAACGAATTGCCGGAGGGCTTGCTGCCCTCCACCCTGACCTTAAAGGACTCGCTATGACTCGCGCCTTGCGCAACGTCGCCATCATCGCCCACGTGGACCACGGTAAAACAACCCTGGTCGACCAGCTGCTGCGCCAATCCGGCACCTTCCGCGAAAACCAGGCGCTGACCGAACGGGTCATGGACTCGAACGACCTGGAAAAAGAACGCGGCATTACGATTCTGGCCAAGAACTGTGCCGTTGAATACGAAGGCACGCACATCAACATCATCGACACCCCGGGACACGCGGACTTCGGCGGCGAAGTCGAGCGCGTGCTGTCCATGGTCGACGGCGTGCTGCTGCTGGTGGATGCGGTTGAAGGCCCCATGCCCCAGACCATCTTCGTGACCCGCAAGGCGCTGGCCCTGGGCCTGAAGCCCATCGTCGTGGTCAACAAGGTCGACCGTCCGGGCGCTCGCACCGATTTCGTCATCAACGCCACGTTCGATCTGTTCGACAAGCTGGGCGCCACCGACGAGCAGCTCGATTTCCCGGTGATCTACGCCTCGGGCCTGTCGGGCTACGCCGGCCTGAACCCCGATGTGCGCGAAGGCAATATGCGCCCGCTGTTCGAAGCCATTCTCGAACACGTGCCGCAGCGCGAAGATGATCCCAACGGCCCGCTGCAGATGCAGATCATCTCGCTGGACTACAACAGCTACGTCGGCAAGATCGGCGTGGGCCGCATCAACCGCGGCCGCATGCGTCCCGGCATGGAAGTGGCCTACAAGTTCGGTCCCGAAGGCCAGGGCGGCCGCGGCCGCATCAACCAGGTGCTGAAATTCCACGGCCTGGAGCGCATCGTCGTGGACGAAGCCGAAGCCGGCGACATCGTGCTGATCAACGGCATCGAAGAACTGGGCATCGGTTGCACGGTGACCGACACCGCCAACCAGGACGTGTTCCCGATGCTGCGCATCGACGAGCCCACCCTGACCATGAACTTCATGGTGAACACCTCGCCGTTGGCCGGCCGCGAAGGCAAGTTCGTGACCAGCCGCCAGCTGCGCGACCGCCTGGACCGTGAACTGAAGTCCAACGTGGCGCTGCGCGTGCGCGACACGGGCGACGACACGGTGTTCGAAGTGTCGGGCCGCGGTGAACTGCACCTGACCATTCTGCTGGAAACGATGCGCCGCGAAGGCTACGAGCTGGCCGTGTCGCGTCCGCGCGTGGTGTTCAAGGAAGTCGACGGCGTGAAGTGCGAGCCGTTTGAATCGCTGACCATCGACGTTGAAGACGCTCACCAAGGTGGCGTGATGGAAGAGCTGGGCCGCCGCAAGGGCGACCTGCAGGACATGCAGCCGGACGGCCGTGGCCGTACGCGCCTGGAATACCTGATCCCGGCCCGTGGCCTGATCGGCTTCCAGAACGAGTTCCTGACGCTGACGCGCGGCACGGGCTTGATGAGCCACATCTTCCACGAATACGCCCCGGTCAAGGAAGGCGCGATTGGTGAGCGCCGTAACGGCGTGCTGATCAGCCAGGACCAAGGCGACGCCGTGGCCTACGCGCTGTGGAAGCTGCAGGATCGCGGCCGCATGTTCGTGAGCCCGGGCGATGCGCTGTACGAAGGCATGATCATCGGCATCCACAGCCGCGACAACGACCTGGTCGTGAACCCCATCAAGGGCAAGCAGCTGACCAACGTGCGCGCCTCGGGTACCGACGAAGCCGTGCGCCTGGTTCCGCCGATCCAGATGTCGCTGGAATACGCCGTGGAATTCATCGACGACGACGAACTCGTGGAAATCACGCCCAAGTCGATCCGCCTGCGCAAGCGTTTCCTGCTGGAAAACGAGCGCAAGCGCGCCGCGCGCGAATCCGCCGTCTGATGGAACTGCGCGCAGCCTTGGCTGTGCGTAGCCTCAGAAAAACGCAGCCCACGGGCTGCGTTTTTTTTCGCCTTGCGGTGTCATGCGTGCTGGTGCCGGTACTCCTGCGTCACCCCGCCATAGCCATAGGCAGCCGCGCGCGCGTCGATCACGTGCACATAGGAGCACTCATGCAGCTCCCCCAAAATGTCCTGGAACGCCGCGTAGATCTCCTTGATGTAGCGCGCCTTCTCGGCCTTGGTATTGGTTTCGTCGGTGACGCTGATGTCCAGGTGGAAGGCATTCTTGCCCAGTTCTGACAGGGGTTGGCCGCCGATGAACCAGAGGTCGTGGGGTATGTGCTGCAGCGTGATCGCGATGACGGGCAGCTGCTTGCCCAGCACGGACTGGGTCAGGCCGGCCACGGCTTGCACCACGCGGCGGTTGACGGCGGGATCGGACTGGCCGGACAGATGGACGACGATGTGAGGCATGGCGGAACTCCGTTGGTTTGAAGGTGTGCAGCCAGTCTAGGATCCGGATTGACATCGGAAAAGCGGGAATTTACGATTTCAGTCATCGATAATTCCGTTGGATAAGCCATGTCCGGATTCGACCTCGATCAACTGCGCACCCTGGTCGCCGTGCTGGATGCTGGCAGCCTGACGGCCGCCGCGCCCAAGGTCTTCCTGTCGCAGTCATCGGTCAGCGAACAGATGCGTAAGCTGGAAGAGCGGGCAGGGCAGCCGCTGCTGGTGCGCGGCAAGGCTGGCGTGGTGGCCACGCCAGCCGGCGAACGGCTGTTGACGCATGCGCGCGCCATCCTGGCGCTGAGCGACGAGGCCTACCGCGACCTGCGCGGCGTGGCCTTGCGCGGCCAATTGCGCCTGTGCATCACCGATTATTTCCGCCCGGGCGACGTGGCGCGCATGCTGCGCCGGTTGAACGAGCAATATCCCCAGGTGCGCCTGCACGTCACCATCATGAAAAGCGGCGCCATCGAGGACGCCTACGAGCGGGGCGAGATCGACGTGGGCGTCTCCATGCGCATCCAGGAGCGCGGCGCCGTCCGCGGCCGGGCGCAAGGGGCGCTGCTGCGGCGCGAGCCGCTGCTGTGGATGGCGGCGGAAGGCGCTGCCGCGCCGGCACGGGACGCCTTGCCCTTGCTGGTGCTGCCGGAGACCTGCGCGCTGCGGCAGTACGTCGAGCGCCTGCTATCGAGGCGCGACGTTCCGTATTCGGTGGCGCACGTCGCGTCCGGGGTGGCCGGCCTGCAGTTGGCCGTCGCCGCCGGGCTGGGCGTGGCCTGCCTGAACGAATCCGCATTGGGGCCCGGCATGGCCCGCCTGCATGCGCCTGGCCTGCCGGCCCTGCCGATGGCGGAGTTCCGCCTGTTGCCTGCAAGGGCGGGGGAAAGCGAGTTCGTCGGGTTGGCGCGCGAGGCCATCGTCAAGGCGCTGGGCTAACACACCAGCCGGGCTGCGGGGTCGAGGCGCGGTCAGCGAGTTTCGATTCCCGCCAGAGTCAGATATTCCTGTATTCAGCCAGGGATTGCGCGGTGCTGCGCTGGTGTTTCACCAATTTAGACGGACGAACCCGGCGGGAAATACTGGCTGTTATCCGGTCTGCTTTGTGCTCAGAGCTAGTGGCGTGCACATCACGGGTGAGCATGTCAAAACTCTAGTGCGCCCTGCGGTGACGCCTCTTCTTGGATGTGCAAAGAAATAGTGGTCTCCATACAAAAAAATATCCTCCAAGTTATTGATTTATCAATCTAAATCCCTTGTCTTGGATTCCGTTACCAGAATGTCTGGGCAGGTGTATGGCACATGCCCAGGTCGTTCGGATGATAGCCATTCATTACGGGATAGACGGAAATGAAGAAATATCTGAATGCTCTTGTTTTGGCGGGCGGTGGTGTTTTTTTGGCGCCTTTTGCACATGCGGGTGAAGACACTATTTCCAAGGTCTCCGCGGCGAAGAGTTCTTTTGTTCTTTCAAACGGAGAGGGCTTGGCGAACGTCAATCAGCTTCACGCCAGTGCCACGGATTTTCGGTCTGGGACTTTGAGCAAGCCAAAAAATTGATGTCGTTGCAGTACGAAGTGGCGAGCTATCCGCAGGCATCTTCAGATCTCGTGCGGTTGTGTTACTTCGAGCCCTACCGTAGCTCGCCCAGCAAATGCCTGGAATTTCCTGGAGGAGCATCCGGTACCACTCAGTTGTTCAATGATTTTCGATTCGATGCGGGGGTTTACGTGGAGATTCAGCATCATCTGAAGGGCGTCCCTGGCACCAATTTGCAGTCATCGGGAAAAGAGCGGGTGGTCTGGAAATATAGCTTTTAAGCGTTTCGACATATACCGCGAGTTGCGGAAAGGCTTCTAGTTAAAACCGGTTTAAAAAGGACTTACCCATGAAGGCGATGTCGACTGCGGGTACCGAAGCCGCACGTGTCATGCAGGCCTATTCCGGTGCAAAGATTCGACCTCGGGCAAATCCCGACGCGGCAGTCAACAGTCCACCAGCGGCGGCGTCTCCGCCCGTGGCGCCGGGCAGGACTCTGTTGCGCGAGCGCCTATTCAGAGACGCGAATTTTGAAGCGCCATTTCTGACAGAGCGGGATCCTTACGCAAGCTTGTTGCATTACCTTACCGAAGAGGACCGTGTGATGCTGTCCGATCTGTATGTTGAGGCGCAGCGGCAAGGTGTTGATTTGCGAAATGTCGACTCGTTGGCATTCGACTTGGGATATTACAGACAAGGATCAAGCTTGAATTTGGCAAATGCCAATGACGGAGGGGTGTACGATTTAGAGGGCCATCAGTTGACCTATTATTTTTCCGATAGGAATGCCGCCATCGCCGAGCGGATTTTGACTAGCGATGGACTTTCGAGCTCTCGGCTGGATAAGGGGTTCCTGGAGCGGATCCTGAATCCGGGAATGACCCCTGTTCATGACGTGGATTTCGGCTTTCTCGAAGAGGTTTTAAACAAGTTCGGACCTTCCGCTCCCAAGGCCGGGCAGCCTTTCGACTCCAAGTTCTCGGAGTTCATTCATACCCGGGAGGAAGGCATCGTCCAGGTCAAGGCTTCTGCTGAAGTGGTTCTGGATCTCTCTTCTGACAAGACGGAGACTGAGTGCATAAACGGCGTCTTCCGAATTACGGAGTACGGCTACCGGCTAGGCTTGCGCCTGGTGAATGGAATGCCCGTGCAAGGTCCAGCAGGGCTGGCTGGAAACGCCGATGCGGGGCAAGCGGTATTGCCTTCCGCCAACATGCCTGAACAGCCCGCCCTGATGGAACGGCTGAGGGATCTTATGTCCGCAAGGAAAAGCAACGATGCCGTGGGCGCGGTGCTACGTACCATTTGGGACGGGAACGCCCCCCGAGATTTGCAGAGCTAGAGCCTCAGCCGCCGGACGCGGCTACCGCGCCCGGCAGCCGCTGCACCGCATCCACCAGCCGGGCGGCGAACTCCTGCGCCGCGCGGCTGCGCGAGGCTTCCTTGCGCCACAGGATGGCCGCGCGGCGGATGGTGGTCGGGTCGGTAAGCGCAATGCTCGTCAACTCCGATCCGGCCGCGCCCGCCGCATGCTCGGCGGCGATGGTCGCCAGTTCGCCCTGCCGGCACAGGTGGATCAGGGCGTCGACGGATTCCATCTCCACCCGCACCTCGGGTATCAAGCCAGCCTGGGCGCAGGCCGCGTCTATCATGCGGCGCGTGGCGAAGCTGCGCGGCAGCAGCGCCAGCGGCACGCCCGCGAGATCGCGCATGCGCAGGCTGCGCCGCGCGGCCAGCGGGTGGTTCTTGCCGACCACCACCTGCAGGCGTTCGTCGAAAAGCGGTTGGGCCTCGATTTCCTCGCGCAGCGCCGGATGGAAGGAAATGCCCAGGTCCAGCTGGCCGCTGACCAGCAGGTCTTCGATGGGGCCGGCCCGCAGGTCGCGCACCTGGATCTGGACCTTGGGAAAGGCCAGGCTGAAGCTGGCCACGGCGTCCGGCACGAAATGGGTCAGGAAGGTGGGGATGACGCCTATGGTCAGGGATCCGGCCTGCAAGCCCGCCAGATCCGCCAAGGCCATTTTCCCGGCTTCGACTTCCTGCAAGGCCCGGCTGGCGTGGTCGCGCAGCACCCGGCCCGCCTGCGACAGGCGCAACCCCCTGCCGATACGATCGAACAAGGGCATGCCCAGCTCTTCTTCCAGCTGGCGCAGGCCGTGCGACAGGGTGGATTGGGTGACGTGCAGGGCGTCGGCCGAACGGGTCAGGTGCTCGGTTTCCGCGACGCTGAGAAAGTAGCGTAGCTGGCGCAATTCCATCGGCGGGACTCCTGGTGCAAAGCCGGAACGGACGGTCAATGATGGGGGAACTTATCATTCGATAAAATCGAACAATAAATGCAATATAAATCATTGGATGCAAAACCGGCCGGGCCCTAATCTTGCCTGTATCACTCATGGCAGGGCTACAGGCTTTATGACATCCGTTTCGACCCAGGCTCCGATCACGCCGGACGACGCCTCCTGGCGCATCGAGCGCATCCACGCAAGGATCGTCGACATCCCGACGATCCGGCCGCACAAGTTCTCGTTCGGCGCCATCAACCGGCAAAGCCCGGTGATCGTGCAGTTGTGGCTGGCCAACGGCGCCTGCGGTTTTGGCGAAGCCGCCACGATAGGCGGACCGTCCTGGAACGAGGAGTCGCCCGAAACCATCCTGCATGCGATCCAGAACTACCTGGCTCCCGCCGTGGCCGGCGCCGATGCGCGCCGGTTCGCCGAACACCTCAATCGTTTCGATGCCGTCTGCAAGGGCAATGCGTTTGCCAAGAGCGCAGTGGAAATGGCGTTGATCGATGCGGTGGCGCGCAGCCTGAGCGTGCCGGCCTGGCAGTTGCTGGGCGGCAAACGCATTGAACGCCTGCCGCTGGCCTGGACGCTTGCCAGCGGCGATTCGCGGCGCGATCTGGAGGAGGCCGAGCAGATGATGCAGGCGCGCCGCCATCGCCTGTTCAAGCTCAAGATCGGCGCGCGCAGCCCGGCCGACGACGTGGCGCACGTGACCCGCATCGCGCGCGGCCTGGACGGCCGCGCCGACATGACGGTGGACGTCAATCAGGCTTGGGACGGCAACACGGCCCGCCGCTATCTGCCGCAACTGGTAGAGGCCGGCGTGACGCTGATCGAGCAGCCCGTGGCCAAGTGGGATGTGCAGGCCTTGCGCGAGGCGACGCAGTCGCTGGGTTCGGCCGCGCTGATCATGGCGGACGAGACCGTGTGCTCCGCGCAGGACGCCTACATGCTGGCCTCGCAGCGCGCCTGCCACGTGTTTTCCTTGAAGGTCGCCAAGCATGGCGGGCTGCTGCGCACGCGTGAAGTCGCGGCCGTGGCGCAAGCCGCCGGCATAGGCTGGTACGGCGGCACCATGCTGGAGACCTCGCTGGGAAGCGCGGCGTCCGCGCACGTGTTCGCCACGCTGTCGGACCAGCACCACGGTTGCGAACTGTTCGGCCCGCAGCTGCTGGTCGACGACATCGTCGAGCAGCCCATGGCGGTGCGCGACTTCGAACTCCATCTTCCCGACGGCCCCGGCTTTGGCGTCGTCGTCGACGAAAAGCGGCTGGAACGCTTTGACCGCGCGAGGGCAGGTCTGACGCCCGTCACGGTCGATTTCGGCTGCCGCGGCGAGGCTGCCGCGACCTGACCCACCACCTTCCCGATCATTCCAAAAAAGCAGGAGACGCATCATGGCTGAATATACCCAGCAACAACTACTGGACCTGGTCAACAGCTCCCAGGTCAATCCGGGCAGCGACCGCGTCCGGCAGATCACGCAGCGCATCGTGTCGGACCTGTTCCGCGCGATCGACGATCTCGACATCAAGCCCGACGAGTTCTGGGCGGGCGTGGATTGGCTCGCGCGCCTGGGCGCCAGCGGCCAGATGGGATTGATCACGGCCGGCCTGGGCTTTGACCGTCTGATCGACATCCGCGAGGAAGAAGCCGACGAGGCCGCAGGCCGCGCCGCGGGCACGCCGCGCGCGATCGAGGGGCCGCTCTACATCGCGGGCGCGCCGTTGTCCGACGGCGAGGCTCGCCTGGACGAGGATCCCGCGGCCGGCACGGTGCTGGTGATGGAAGGGCAGGTGCGCGACGTGGACGGCAATCCCGTCGCCGGCGCGTTGGTCGACGTCTGGCACGCCAACGAGCTGGGGCGCTATTCGCACTTCGATCCCGACCAGGCGGAGTACCACCTGCGCCGCAAGATCAAGACCGACGCGCAAGGCCGCTACCGCTTCCGCAGCTTCATTCCGCCGGGCTACGCGATTCCGCCGAACAGCCCCACGTCCGAACTGTTCGTGGCGCTGGGCCGCCATGGCAACCGGCCGGCCCACATCCACTTCCTGGTGGCCGCCGACGGCCAGCGCACCTTGACCACGCAGGTCAACATCCCGGGCGACACGTTCCTGGACGACGACTTCGCCTTCGCCACGCGCGACGGCCTGGTGGTCGAGCTGCAGCCCAATACGCCGGCCGCCGGCTACGAGAGCCTGGGCGTGAACGCGCCGTTCACGCGCGTCTGTTTCGACTTTGTGCTGCAGCCGGCGCTGGACGCCGACGAGGCACGCCCGCAAGCCCGCATGGACCGCGCCACCGCCTGATCCATGCACGGGCGGCGCCCGCGCGGCGCCGCCATTTCCCCCCAAGAAACCACCTAGAACAACCCGCAGGCGCGAGGCCGGGTTCGGCCGCGCCATGGAGACAACCATCATGACCGCGACTTCCAGCTGGTCGATACCCACGCTGATCGACCAGGAGCGACTGGGCGCCTTTCAATGGCGCGTGCTGATCCTGTGCTTTCTGATCGCGCTGTTCGACGGATTCGACACACAGGCGATCGCCTTCACCGGGCCCGCGATCCTGGCCGCCTTCGATCTGAAGGCGGGCGCGCTGGCGCCCATTCTTACCGCCGGCATCGTCGGCATGACGGTGGGCGCCATGACCCTGGGCCTGATCGGCGACCGCATCGGCCGCCGTCCGGCCATCATGCTGGGCCTGGCCCTGTTCGGCCTGTCCACGCTGGCCACGGCCTGGGCTAGCGACACCACCCACATCCTGGTGCTGCGCTTCATTGCCGGGCTGGGCATGGGCGGCTGCACGCCGGTGCTGCTGGCGCTGGCGGCCGAGTACGGCCCGGCCCGTTTGCGCGGCGCCATCATGACCGGCGTGCTGCTGGGCCTGCCGGCGGGCGCCATGCTGGGCGGCTTGCTGGCCGCCCGCATGCTGCCCGTCATCGGCTGGGAAGGCATCTTCATCGTCGGCGGCCTGACGCCGCTGGCCCTGCTGGCCGTCGCCTTTCTGATGCTGCCCGAGTCGCTGTACTTCAAGGCCACGCGCCGCGATCCGGACAGCCAGCGCTACATCGCGCGCGTCCTGTCGGCGATATCGAGCCGCAAGCTGGGCGCGGACACGCAGTTCACCGTGCCGGAGGAATCCGTCACCCGGGCCGGCGTGGGCGCGCTGTTTGCGGACGGCCATGGCGCCAAGACCGTTGCGATCTGGGCGGTGTACCTGCTGAACTGGGTCGCGTGGTTCATGCTGCTGTCGTGGCTGCCCACGGTGCTGAAGGCCGCGGGCCTGCCCGCCGAGCAGGCGCCCATGGGCACCGTCATCGTCAATGCCGTCTTCATCATCTGCGCGATTCCGCTGTCCTTCGTGCTGCCGCGCGTCAACACCCGGCGGCTGTTGGGCGGCATGTTCGCGCTGGGCATCGCGGTGGCCGTCGGCCTGAGCCAGGCCGGCGACAACTGGACGCTGGTCTTCATCCTGGTCGGCGCGGCCGGCTTCGGCATAGGCGGTCAGCAAATCGCGCTGAACTACCTGGTCGTGGGCGCCTATCCCACCGCCTTGCGCGCCACCGCCACCGGCTGGGCCATCGGCATGGGCCGCGCGGGCGCGATCGCGGGTTCGGCCATAGGCGGCAGCTTCCTGGCCTGGGGCGGACCGTCGGGATTCTTCATCGCGCTGGCCATACCCCTGGCGGTCGCGGCCCTGGCGGTGCTGAGCCTCAAGCTCAAGCACGCGCGGCCGGACGGCGCGCTGTCCGCGGCGCATTGAACAGCAAGGACAAATCAGACATGAGCACACAGCAACGTTTCGAGGGCCTGGTGGCCCTGGTCACCGGCGCCGCCCAGGGCGTGGGCCGGGCAACGGCCCGGCGCCTGGCGGCCGAAGGCGCACACGTCGTCCTGGTGGATCGGGCAGAGGAGCAGGGCGCCGCGGTCGCCGAGGAAATCCGGGTCGCGGGCGGGCGCGCGCGTTTCGTGCAGGCCGATCTTGAAACCCACGCGGGCGCGCAATCCATGGTGCGGGCCGCGGTGGAAATCAACGGCCGCATCGACGTGTCGGTGCACAACGTGGGCGGCACGATCTGGACCCGGCCGTTCTGGGAATACACGCCCGAGCAGATGCAGCGCGAGGTCAACCGTTCGCTGTGGCCCACCCTGTGGTCCTGCCGCGAAGTCATACCGGTGATGCGGGCGCAGGGCGCGGGCGCCATCGTCAACGTGGGTTCGAACGCCACGCGCGGCATCTACCGCGTGCCGTACTCGGCCTCCAAGGGTGGCGTGCACGCCGCCACCGTCTGCATGGCGCTGGAGCTGGCGAAGTCCGGCGTGCGCGTCAATTGCGTGTCGCCGGGCGCGCTGGACAACGGCGTGCGCGCGATCCCGCGCAACCACGAAACGCCGTCCGCGCAGGAAACCGCCTGGGTCGGCGAGATGTATGCCTCCTGCCTGCGCGACACGCCGCAGGACCGCCTGGGCCAAGCCGAGGAGGTCGCCGCGGCGATCTGTTTCATGGCCGCGCCCGAAGCGTCTTACATTACCGGGCAGATCATGTATGTGGCCGGCGGCGACATAGGCTGAAGACCGGGCTGGCTCAGCGGGCCTTGCGCCCGGCCGCCAGCCAATCCAGGAAATCGCGCCCCGGTCCCTGGTCGCGCGCGATCGCGCCTATGGGCTGGAACGAGCCTGGCGATTCGATGCGCACGCGCTGGAAATGCCCGTGCTGCATGTACCAGTTGCCCAGAGTCTGGGGCACCATCGCCAGGGCTTGCTGGGCCTGCATGACGGCGATGAGCAGCGGCATGGGCGGCGCGGCGCTGCTCAGCCTGCAGAGCTGCGGCACCACGCCGGCGCGTTCGAAAAAGGCCTTGAACACCGCATGGATGGCCAGTTCCGGGCGGGGTTCTATCCATAGCTGGGAGGCCACCTGCGCCAGCGTCGGCGCGACGTCCGGATCCAGCAGCGGATGGCCGGCGGCAGCCACGATCACCGCCGCGTCGTCCTGCAGCGGCACGAACTCCAGGCCGGCGGGCACCGCCTCCGGACGCCGGCACAGCAGCATGTCCAGGCTGCCGCTGGCCGCTTGCGGCAGCAGCTGCTCGCGGCTGCCTTCCACCACTTCCACTTGCAGTCCCGGGCGCGCCTTCATGTAGGCTGGCAGGCGTTCGGCCAGCAGGCCGCCGCTGGCGGCAGGGATTGCGCCCAGGCGCAGATGGCCGGTGGCGCCCTGGCGCAAGGCCGCCACCGAATCCGTGGAGGCGCGCAGCGTCGTCAGCATGCTGCGCGCGCACTCCGCCATGAGCTGGCCGCTGCGCGTGGTGCGCATGCCGCGGGCGTGGCGCTCGAACAGCTGCACGCCCAGCAGATCCTCGATGTCGGCCAGCGCATGGGTGGCCGCCGGCTGGCTCAGGCCGATATGGCTGGCCGCCTGCTGGATGCTGCCCAGGTCGGCGATGCTGGCCAGCAATTGCAGGTGGCGCAGGCGCCCCTTGGCGAGCAGGCGGGACAGCAGGGTGGCGGGGGCGACGTCCATGGCGCAGGCAAGAGCTATTCAAGATACGAATATATCCACGGATTAATGTATTTGAAATAAGGATATGCCCTGGACACAATGCAGCGATCCCTTACATCGCTTCCGTTCCCCAGGAGTGGCTGGTCCATGAAGTCCCGTCTGCTGCACGCGCTGGTTTGCGCCGTAACTTTCAGTGTTTCGTCCCTGGCCGCCGCCCAGGGCGCCTATCCGTCCCAGCCTGTCCGGCTGATCGTGCCGTTCGCGCCCGGCGGTTCCACCGATGCGCTGGCGCGCGCGGTGGCCGAGGGCCTGCGCAAGGAACTGGGCCAGAGCGTGGTGGTGGAGAACCGCGCCGGCGCGGGCGGCTTGCTCGGCACCGAGGCGGTGGCCCGGGCCGAACCCGACGGCTACACGCTGGGCATGGCGACGGTCAGCACCATGGCCGTCAATCCCCTGCTGTACGGCACCAAGCGCGTCAACCCCGAGACGCAGCTGAAACCGGTGGCCTCGGTGGCGACGGTGCCGGTCGTGTGGATGGTGAATCCGGCGTTTCCGGCGCAGGATTTCGCGCAGTTCCTGGCCGAGTTGCGGGCCCATCCGGGCAAGTACTCCTTTGGCTCGCCCGGCGTGGGTTCGCTCGGGCACCTGAACCTGGCGGCCATGAACGCGGATCTGAAGGTCGATGTCCTGCACGTGCCGTACCGGGGCATGGGGCCGGCGCTGACCGCCGCCGTGGGCGGCGAAGTGCAGGTGCAGCAGGACCAGTACGCGTCCGCGCAATCGCTGGTCAAGGCCGGCAAGCTGCGCGCCATCGCCGTGTCCGCGCCCGCCCGGATGCCCGACATGCCGGACCTGCCGACCATGGCGGAACTGGGCTATCCGCAGCTGAACGCACTGGGCCAGACCTGGTTCGGCTTGGTCGTGCCCGCCGGCACGCCCGATGCCGTGGTGCAGCGCCTGAATCAGGCCGCCGTGCGCGCGCTGGCCGATCCGGCGCTGGCACAGCGCCTGGCGGGCATGGGCGCGCAGCCCGACGCCGGCACGCCGCCGGCCTTCGCCGAGCGCATCGCGCAGACGCTGGCCGCCAACCGCAAAATCATTGAAACTGCCGGCATCAAGCTCGACGAGTGACCTGACCGGTTTTTTCCCCCGCCATTACAGCCACAGGAGAGACAATGGGTGCCATCGACAAACTTGCGCCGTTCATCGACGCGCGCAGCGAGCGCTACGCGGAACTGAGCGACCGCATCTGGAGCCTGGCCGAACTGCGCTACGACGAGCACAAGTCCGCCGAGCTGCACATCGCCATGCTGGAGGAAGCCGGCTTTCGCGTCACGCGCGACGCCGCCGGCATTCCCACCGCCTTCGTGGCCGAGGCCGGCAGCGGCGGGCCTGTCATCGGCATCCTGGGCGAGTACGACGCGCTGTCGGGCCTGAGCCAGGAAAGCGGCGCCTATGCCTGCCAGCCTTCGCCGGAAACGCCGAACGGCAATGGCCACGGCTGCGGCCACCATCTGCTGGGCACCGCCGCGCATTTCGCCGCGGTGGCGGTGAAGGAATTCCTGGAGGCCAACGGCCTGCCCGGCACCATCCGCTTCTACGGCTGTCCGGCCGAAGAGGGCGGCTCGGGCAAGACCTTCATGGCGCGCGCCGGCCTGTTCGATGATGTGGACGCCGCGCTGACCTGGCATCCCGCATCGCACACGGGGATCTTCCATCAGTCCTCGCTTGCCAACATCCAGGCTTACTTCCGCTTCCGCGGCGTCGCGGCGCACGCGGCCAATTCGCCGCACCTGGGCCGCAGCGCGCTGGACGCGGTCGAGCTGATGAACGTGGGCGTGAACTACCTGCGCGAACACATGGTGCCGGATGCGCGCGTGCACTACGCCGTGACCAACAGCGGCGGCATTTCGCCCAACGTGGTGCAGGCTCGCGCCGAGGTGCTGTACCTGGTGCGCGCACCGATCAATTCGCAAGCGTCCGAACTGTACGAGCGCGTGCAGAACGTGGCGCGCGGCGCGGCGCTGATGACGGGCTGCGAACTGGAAATCGTGTTCGACAAGGCCTGCTCGAACTACATCCCCAACGGCGTGTTGAACCAGATCATGTACGCCAACATGCTGGCGCTGCAGGGGCCGGATTACAGCGCGGGCGAACAGCAGGCCGCGCGCCGCATGTGGGACTCGATTTCCGCGGACGACATCGACAACGCCGGCAAGAACCTGGGCGCGGTGCTGCGCAATCCCACGCCGTTGTTCACCGGCGTGGCGCCCTACGAACCGGGCAAGGCCGAGATCACCTATGGCTCCACCGACGTGGGCGATGTGAGCTGGGTTGCGCCCACCGCGCAATGCTGGGGCGCCTGCTACGCCTACGGCACGCCGTTCCATTCGTGGCAGATGGTGGCGCAGGGCAAGATGTCCATGGCGCACAAGGGCATGGTGCACGCGGCCAAGATCATCGCGGCGACCGCCGCCGATCTGTACACGCAGCCCGAGGCGCTGGCGCGGGCCAGGGAAGAGCTGATGGAGACGCGCCGCGGACAGCCCTACGTCTGTCCGATTCCGGCGGACGTGCTGCCATCCTTTATGCGGAAGTAGAAGGGCCCCCACGCCGCGCGCGCTTCGCACGCTTGCTGCCCCCCGGGGGGGCTGCGCCGCCTTAGGGCGGCCTGGCGGCGGCGCGGGCCCTGTTCTACACGCGCGATTTCAGGCCGGCAGGGACGGCGCGTATTGCGCGTCCGAATTGACCTTGGCGTGGAACTCCACCACCTTGCGCACCACCTTCACGGGATCGTCTTCGATGATGAAGAGATCCAGGTCGTGCGCGCCTATCATGCCGTTGGCCAGCACCTGGCCGCCCAGCCATTCGACCAGGCCGGACCAGTACTCGCTGCCCACCAGCACGATGGGAGCGGGCGGGACCTTGCCCGTCTGGATGAGCGTCAGCGCTTCGAAGAGTTCATCCAGGGTGCCGAAACCGCCAGGCATCGCCACATAGGCGAAGCTGTGCATGAAGAAGGTTGCCTTGCGCGAGAAAAAATACTCGAATGACAGGCTGATGGTTTGGTATTCGTTGTTGTGCGCTTCGTGGGGCAGGCTGATGTTCAGCCCGATGCTGGTGCCGCCTGCTTCGAATGCGCCCTTGTTGGCTGCCTCCATGATGCCGGGACCGCCGCCGGCGATCACCGCGAAACCCGCATCCGCCAGGGCGGCGGAAATTGCGACGGTGGTTTCATAGTGGGGGGAATTACGGCTGACTCGCGCACTGCCGAAGACGCTGACAGCAGGCCCGATGTCCGCGAGCTTGTCTGCCGCCGTCCGTATCTCTGACATAATCAGCGGAATTTGTTTGTTGGCGGGTGTTTCCGCAGCTATTGCCATATCTGCCTTTGTAACCATGAAAAAAACCTTATTACTGGTCGACGGTTCAAGTTACTTGTACCGCGCTTTCCACGCTATGCCTGATTTGCGCAACGCGCAAGGCGAACCCACGGGGGCGCTCTACGGCGTGGTGAATATGCTGCGCAAACTTGTCTCTGATCATAAGGCAGAGTATGCCGCATGTATTTTCGATGCCCGCGGCAAGACCTTCCGTGACGATCTCTACCCGGAGTACAAATCGCACCGCCCGCCCATGCCGGAAGACCTGGCCGCGCAGATCGAACCCATCCACCGCGCGGTGCGCGCGCTGGGCTGGCCGGTGCTGGCCATTGAAGGGGTCGAGGCCGACGATGTGATCGGCACCCTGGCCAAGCGCGCTGCCGAGCACGACGTGCACACCATCGTGTCCACCGGCGACAAGGACCTGGCGCAGCTGGTCAACAGCCACGTCACCCTGGTCAACACCATGACGGGCGAAGTGCTGGACGAGGCCGGCGTGGTCAACAAGTTCGGCGTGCCGCCCGACCGCATCGTGGACTACCTGATGCTGGTGGGGGACACAGTGGACAATGTCCCCGGCGTGACCAAGGTGGGTCCGAAAACGGCGGTCAAATGGCTTACGGAATTCGGCTCGATTGACAAGCTGGTTGAAGGCGCGGAAGACATCAAGGGCGTGGCGGGCAGCAACCTGCGCGAAGCCATTCCCAACTTTCCGCTGACGCGCCAATTGCTGACCGTGAAGTACGACTGCGATCTGGCTGGCCATGTGGATGCCGTGGACGACCTGACGCCGCGCCCGCGCGACGATGCGACATTGAACGAACTCTACGAACGCTATGGCTTTCGCACCTGGTTGCGCGACCTGACCGGCGACGCCGAGCGCGTGCCGGCGGGCGACGCCCGCGTCGCGCACGAAGCGCCCGCCGCGCCCGTGGAGCTGGATTATCAGATCATTTCCGATTGGGCCGCGTTCGACGCCTGGATGGAAAAGCTGAAGGACGCCCCCCTGGTCGCGCTGGACACCGAGACCACTTCGCTGGATGAAATGCAGGCCAGGATGGTGGGCATGTCGCTCGCGGTGGCGCCGGGCGTCGCCTGCTACATCCCGGTTGCGCACCGCGGCCCGGACAACGCGCCGCAGTTGCCCAAGGCCGAGGTGCTGGCGCGCCTGAAGCCCTGGCTGGAGGATGCGTCGCGCGCCAAGCTGCTGCACCACGCCAAGTACGACGCGCACGTATTCGCCAACGAAGGCATCAAGCTGGCCGGCATCACCGAAGACACGATGCTGCAAGCCTACGTGCTGGAGTCGCACCGCGGCGTCGGCCTGAACGACCTGGCCCAGCGCTACCTGGGCCGCAGCGGCGTGTCCTACGAGGACCTTTGCGGCAAGGGCGCCAAGCAGATCGGCTTCGATGAAGTGGCGGTGGACAAGGCCGGCCATTACGCCGCCGAGGATTCGGACTTCACCTTGCAGCTGCACCAGGTGCTGCGCCCGATGGTGGCCGCCGACGCAGGGCTGAACCGCATCTACCTGCTGGAAATGCAGGTATCGGCGGTGCTGACCACGGTCGAGCGCAACGGCGTCAAGGTGGATGCCGCGGAACTCGGACGCCAGAGCCACAAGCTGGGCCAGGAAATGCTGCTGCTGGAACAGAAGGCCTATGAACTGGCCGGCCAGCCCTTCAACCTGAATTCCCCCAAGCAACTGGGCGAGATCCTGTTCGGCCGCATGCAGCTGCCGGTGGTGCGCAAGACCGCCAGCGGCGCGCCGTCCACCGACGAAGAGGTGCTGAGCAAGCTGGCGCAGGACTATCCGCTGCCGCAGGTTCTGCTGGAATATCGCGGCCTGTCCAAACTGAAGTCCACCTACACGGACAAGCTGCCGCGCATGATCAACCCGGACACCGGGCGGGTGCACACGCATTATTCGCAGGCCGCGGTGATCACGGGCCGCCTGGCCTCGTCCGATCCCAACCTGCAGAACATCCCTGTGCGCACCGCGGCCGGCCGGCGCGTGCGCGAGGCGTTCATCGCCGAACAAGGCATGCTGCTGTCGGCGGACTATTCCCAGATCGAGCTGCGCATCATGGCGCACGTGTCGGACGACGCCAATC
>JALDYL010000295.1:0-4998 GCA_032153965.1 Achromobacter sp.
CGCATATCGGTACAATGGCATATCCCATATGTATATCCCCAGGAGATTATTGTGGAACAAGGATCGGTATTTAAAAGCAATCGAAGCCAGGCGGTGCGGCTGCCCAAAGCCGCAGCTTTTCCCGAAGACGTCACACGGGTGGATATCGTGACGGTTGGGCGCGCCCGGCTTTTGGTGCCTGCCGGGGAGTCCTGGGATTCGTGGTTTGCCGAAGAACCAGGCTCCCAAGATTTCTTGAAAAGCCGCGATCAACCCGCAAATCAAACGCGGGAGAACTTGTAATGCTCAAGTTCATGCTGGATACGAACATCTGTATTTTCACGATCAAGAACAAACCCGATTCTGTCCGCCAAGCCTTTAACCAACGGCACGCGCAGCTTTGCGTGAGCGCGGTCACCGTCATGGAGCTTGCATATGGGGCGGAAAAGTCGGCAGCCGTAGAACGGAATCAAGCCGTAGTGGAAGGCTTTTTGGCGCGTCTCGATGTGCTGGACTACGACTTGGCGGCAGCAGACAGCACCGGGCAATTGCGTGCCGAACTGGCACGCGCGGGCACGCCTATCGGGCCTTACGATGCGATGATCGCCGGGCACGCGCGCTCTCGCGGCCTGATTCTGGTCACCAATAACACTCGCGAGTTCGCGCGTGTGCCCGGTTTGCGCGTCGAGGACTGGACTAGCCATCCAGCCTGAACCTGCGGTTGATAATCCTGATCCCCACACGCCCAGACCGTACTTGCTGATACCGCATACACCCGCGCGATAGACCCGAGTTTTCCCGGCCCGCCTGCCCATGTCGCATTTCGGATAGGCGCGCTGTCGCATCCTGGTTTGGCCCTCGCCGCCGTGGTCCCTAGACTTTGCTTCTGCCGTGAACCACACAGGCTGCAAAAAAAAGGGGAAATATGCAAACCACCGAGTACGAGCGCCTGGATGGCCTTGGGCTGGCCGCGCTGCTTGAGCGTGGCGAGGTCACGTCCGCCGAGCTCATGGATTGCGCCATCGAACTGGCAACGCAGCGCAATCCCGCCCTTAACGCCATTACCTACCCGCGCTACGAAGCGTCCAGAAGCATCGCGGCGCAATGGACGCCGCGTGGTCCGTTTCGGGGAATTCCCTTCCTGTTGAAGGACTCCGGCTTCGCCCACCCCAGGTTTCCATCAAGCCTGGGCTCGGCCCTGTTCAACGACGCCACTTACGCCTACACCGCCACCGTCGCCGACCGCTTCGAGGCGGCAGGCCTGATTCCATTCGCGCGCACCACGGTGCCCGAGCTATGCATGGCGGGCACCACCGAGGCCGTGCGCAACGGCGGCCCCACGCGCAACCCCTGGGACCCCACCCGTTCGGCGGGCGGGTCCAGTGGCGGCGCGGCGGCTGCCGTGGCGGCGCGCATCGTGCCCGTGGCGCACGGTAGCGACGGCGGGGGCTCCATTCGCATTCCAGCCGCTTGCTGCGGCGTGTTCGGCTTAAAGGCCTCGCGAGGCCGCGTCCCGATGGGACCCATGCGCGGCGAAGGCTGGGCCGGCATGTCGACGGACGGCGTGTTGAGCATGTCCGTGCGCGATACCGCCGCGGCCCTGGACATGATCGATGCCTATGAACCCGGCGCACCCTATGCCGCGCCGCCCAAGCCGCGCGCGTTCATGGATGCCGTGCGCGAGCAGGAGGTTCGGCCACGACGCATCGGCATCCTGCGCGCGGCGTGGAACGGCATCGACATCGCCCCGGAATGCGACGCCGCCGTCGCCCACACGGCGTCGCTGCTTGAGCGTCTGGGCCACGATGTCTTCGAGGCCCGCTTGCCGGACATCGACTACGACGGCTTCGTGCACGCGCACGGCAGCATCCTTGCCAGCAACATCGTCGTGGCCGTGGATGCGCGCTTGAAGGCGCTGGACCGGCGCTTGCGCGACGGCGATCTGGAATCGGTCATTCTGGACGGCTATCACGTCGGCAAAGGGCTGGACGCGGTGTCGTACATCGACGCCGTGTCGCGCCTGCATGCGGTGGGCCGCGCGTTCGCCGCCGCCATGGCGGACGTGGACGTGCTGCTCACGCCCACGCTGGTGCAGCTTCCCTGCAAGCTCGACTACCTGGCGCTGAATACCTCCGACGGCCTGGGCTTTCGCGACTACCGAACACGCGCCGCCACGTATTCCACGTTTCTTCCGGTCATCAACGGCGCGGGCTTACCGGCCGCCAGCCTGCCCCTGTCGTGGACCGACCAGGGGCTGCCCGTCGCCACGCAGTTGATCGCCCATTTCGGGCGCGAAGACGTCTTGCTTGAACTCTCGGCGCAGCTTGAGCGCCTGGCGCCGTGGGCCGCACGCCGGCCTCGGCTCGGCTGATCGGCAAGACTCGCCACCGGGCCTTGCCCCGCTTCGCCTGATTCACCCTCACCTTGAAGGTATCGGTATGAAAAATATGATTCCCGCCCTGGGACGCTTTTGCGCACCCGCCGCTTTTGCCCGCGCTTCCGTCGCCTCCACTATGCTCTGCGCCGCCGGCCTGGCCGGCGCGCTGGCCCCCCTCAGCCCGCTGTATGCCGAGACAAGCGCCAAAGTCGTGATGCAGGCGCCGTTGCGCGTGGTCGACCCCATCCTGACGAATGCCTACATCACCCGCAACCACGGCTACATGGTGTTCGACACGCTGTTCGCCTTGGACGCCCAGGGCAAGCCGCAACCGGAAATGGTGCAAAGCTGGCAGGAAAGCCCGGACCGCCTGACCGTCACGCTGACGCTGCGCCCCAACCTCAAATTCCATGATGGCTCGCCGGTCACCGGTGAAGACGTCGTCGCGTCGCTCAAGCGCTGGGCCGAGCGCGATGTGCTGGGCCTGCGCTTGATGGCCGTCACCCGCAGCCTGGAAAGCCCCGACGCCAACACGGTGGTGTTCCATCTGAAGCAGCCGTTCGGCATGCTGATCGAAGCCTTGGCCAAGCCCGCGTCGCCGGTGCCTTTCATCATGCCCAAGCGCATCGCCTCGGTGCCGGTGTCGCAGGCGATCACCGAGGTCATCGGCTCGGGGCCGTACAAATTCGTCGCGGCGGACTTCCAGCCCGGCGTGAAGGCCACCTACGTGAAGTTCGCCGACTACGTGCCACGCAAGGAACCCGCCAGCGGCTTTGCCGGCGGCAAGGTCGCCATCGTGGACCGGATTGAATTGGTCAACATCTCTGACTCCCAGACCGCCGTGAACGCCTTGCGCGGCGGCGAGATCGATTTCGTTGAGGACGTGCCGCCGGACCTGATGCCGCAGCTCAAGGACGTCAAGGGCATTGCGTTGAAGTCCTACGGCGAAAGCACCAATATCTTCACGATGCGCATGAACTGGCTGCAAGCGCCCTTTGACAACGTCAAGGTGCGCCGCGCCGTGCTTGCCGCCGTATACCAGGGTGACTATCTGGCGGCGCAGATCGGCGACGAGAAGATGTACAAGCTGTGCGGCGCCGTGCTGACCTGCAAATCGCCCTACGCCTCCGAAGACGGCGCGACGCAAACCCGGCAGCCCGACCTGGCGCATGCCCGCGCGCTGTTGAAGGAAAGCGGCTACGACGGCAGCAAGGTCGTGATCCTGCATCCGACCGACCTGCCGGTGCTGTCCAGCCTGGCCTCCGTGACCGCGCAAGCGCTTCGGACCATCGGCATGAATGTCGAGATCCAATCCATGGACTGGGCCACCTTGCTGTCGCGCTATTCCAAGAAGGATCCCGTGGCGCAAGGCGGCTGGAGCATATTCCAGACGGGCTTCACCAGCCTGGACCTGATGAACCCGCTGACCAATCCAAACCTGGACGGGCGCGGCGCGGCGGGCTATGTCGGGTGGTCCAAGAGCGAGCAGATGGAAACGCTGCGCGACCAGTTCGCCGAAACGAGCGACCCGGCCCGCAGGCAGGAAATCGCGCTGGCCATTCAGAAGCTCAACTACGACCAGGTGTTCTTCATTCCGCTGGGCACGTATTCCAAGATGAAGGGCTACAACGCCGCCAAGCTGGGGCGAATGACGGACGCGCAAGTGCCGCTGTTCTGGTAGCCCGCCATGATCGAACTCATACTGAAGCGGCTGCTGGCGGCGATTCCGGTGATGCTCATCGTTGCCACGGTCGTGTTCCTGTTGCTGCGAATGGCGCCGGGCGACCCCGCCCGCGTCATTGCCGGCGACATGGCCAGCGAAGAATCCATTGCGCAGATCCGCACGGACATGGGCCTGGACCAATCCCTGGGCACGCAGTACGTGCGCTGGATGGCGGCGCTGGTGCAAGGCGACCTGGGCCACTCGATTCAATCCAGGCAGCCCGTCACCACGCTCATCAAGGCGCGGCTGGGGCCGACGTTCTCGTTAGCCGCGTGGGCCATTCTGCTGACCATCGCCACGGCAGTTCCGCTAGGCGTGCTGGCGGCATGGCGGCATCGCGGCCTGGCGGATCGCGGCATCATGGCCGGGGCGGTGCTGGCATTTTCGATGCCGGTTTTCGTGGTGGCGTACCTGTTGATCCTGGTGTTCTCGGTCAAGCTCAACTGGCTGCCGGTGCAGGGGTACGCACCCCTTGCAGACGGGCTCGGCCAATACGCGCGGCACCTGCTGCTGCCCACCATAACGCTGGCGATGGTGTTCGTTGCGCTGATCACGCGCATTACGCGGGCCAGCCTGCTGGACGTGCTGGGCGAAGACTTCGTGCGCACCGCCCGCGCCAAGGGCGTCACCGAGCGCTTCGTGCTGTTTCGCCATGCGCTGCGCAATGCGGCGATTCCTATCGTGACCATCGTGGGCGTTGCGCTGACCACGCTGATCAGCGGCGTGGTGGTGACCGAAACCATCTTCAATATCGCGGGCGTCGGCCGCCTGATCGTCGACTCGGTGCTTGCCCGCGACTATCCCGTGGTGCAAGGAACCATTCTGTTCTTCTCGTTCCTCTACGTCTTCGTCAATTTGCTGATCGACATGGCTTACGTCGTCCTCGATCCCCGTATCCGCTACTGAACCGCGGACGATC
>JALDYL010000067.1:0-24758 GCA_032153965.1 Achromobacter sp.
AATTGCGCATTTCCTGGCGGCGGTAGGCCTCGCGGTCGCCGCGCGCCACGCCGACGGCGTTATAGAGCTGGAAGCCCGATTCGCGGCGCCGGGCCAGGTAGTCGCCCTGGTACTCGCGCGGGAACGGAAAATCCGGGGTGAAGCCGGCCTGTTCCGCCCGGCGCTGCAACGCGCCGCGCAGGCGTTCCGTGCCCGCGCCTTCAGTGATCGTCACCTGCCAGGGCTGGCAGTTGCACCAGGACGCGGCGCGCTGCGCCAGGGCCAGGATGCGTTCGATGGTGCCGCGCGCGACCGGTGCGGGCAGGAACGCGCGGCAGCTGTAACGCGCGTGCAGCCAAGCCTCTAGCGCGGCGTCGGGGCGCGCGGCGGCGTCCTGCAAGGATTCCGGGGATTGCGGCATGGCGTTGGTGGGCATGGTGGTTGTCTCTCCTGGTCGGCCTGTGGGCGTCCCGCCAGGGACGCATGGGCATGCATGATGGGCGCGTCTTTGCCCTTATGATGCCACTTCCGGCCTCCCGGAGCCGGTCGAACCGTTCCAGGCGTACCCTCATGCTGCCCATCGATACCTTGATCGCATTCTTCGGCATTGCCGTCCTGCTGGCCCTGACTCCAGGGCCGGACAACCTGTTCGTGCTGATGCAATCCGCCATCTGGGGCCGCAAGGCCGGCATGTTCGTGGTGCTGGGACTGTGCACCGGGCTGCTGGGGCATACGGCCGCCGTGGCCGTCGGGCTGGCCGCCGTGTTCGCGGCCTCGCCCATGGCCTTCACCGTGCTCAAGCTGGCGGGCGCGGCCTACCTGGCCTACCTGGCCTGGCAGATCCTGCGCGCGCCGGTCGCATCCGAGGACGGCAAGCGCCCCGAACCCATGACGCCCGGCGCGCTATACCGCCGCGGCATCGTCATGAACCTGACCAATCCCAAGGTACTGCTGTTCTTCTTCGCCTTCCTGCCGCAATTCACCTCGCCGGCGCTGGGTCCGGTGGGCCTGCAGACCATGCAGCTGGGCGCGGTCTTCATGGTGTGCACGCTGCTGGTGTTCGGCGCCATCGCGTTCTTCTCGGGCGCGTTCGGCGAACTGCTGCAACGCTCGGTGACGGCCAAGCGCTGGCTGAACCGGATCGCTGCGCTGGTGTTCGTCGGACTGGCCGTGCGGCTGGCGACGGCCACGCGTTGAACGGGCAGCGGGAACCCTGCCTGTTTCGCATTTGCATATGTGAAATTCAACGTTTGCGAACCCGCGCCGACCATCCAAGATGCCGGATCGCCCGGGAAAGGCATAGGCACGGATTCCGATAGCCACCCCTTGCGGCGCAAGGAGAGTGGCCATGAGTCAAAGCAAACACTGGTACTGGAAACCCGGCCCCCGGGCGTGGACCACTGCTGCCCGGCGGGCTGGATGCGTCGCCGCCGCGCTGGCAATCCTGCCCTTGTCCGCGCGCGCTCAGACCGACTATCCATCGAAACCCTTGCATCTGGTCGTGCCTTACCAGGTCGGCGGACAGGTCGACACCATCGCGCGCTCGGTTGCCGAAGGCCTGGGCAAGCGGCTCGGCCAACCCGTGCTGGTGGAGAACAAGCCTGGCGCTAGCGGCATCATCGCCACCAACTACGTCGCCAAGTCAGCCCCGGACGGCTACACCCTGCTGTTGACGCTTGCCTCCCCGATCACCGCCAACCTGGTGCTCTACAAGAAGCTGCCCTACGATCCCCGCACCGAGTTGCGGCCGATCTCCGATATCGCCAAGGGCACCGGAGTGATCGTGATCAACAGTTCGCTACCCGTCAGGAACATCGATGAGCTGATCGCGTATGCAAGAAAGGAACCTGGCGCGATTCGAATGGGATCGTGGGGACCGGGCTCCACGCCGCACGTCATGCAGCACTACATGAACAAGACTTACGGCATCGACATCCTGAACGTGCCCTACAAGGGCGAACTGCCGATCATGACGGCGTTGCTTGGCGGCCAGATCGACATTGCCCTGGCCTCCGTGTTCACCCTCAAGCAGCCTCTCGCCACCGGCAAGATACGGGCCCTCGCCGTGCTCGGCAACAAGCGCGTCGGCAGCCTGCCGGACGTCCCAAGCATGGCCGAATCGGGCTACGACGATGAGGCTTACCGGGCGGTTACGCCGACGACGCTGCTTGCGCCCGCCCAAACGCCCGCGGCTATCGTCGAGCGCCTGGGGCGCGAGATCAGCGCCACGGTGCAGAGCCCCGAGGTCCGCGACAGGCTGCTCGCGATGGACCTGGAACCGATCGGAAACCTGCCCCACGAAGCGCAGGCCGAGTACCAGACCTATCTTCCGATCATCCTCAAGCTGAACGCCGACACAGGCGTGACGCTGGACTGATCCTCGGCGCAGGACCGACGCCGTACTCAGGCGGCCGAAAACCGCACGATGCCGTCCGCACCCTGCGCGCGCTTGAGCTTGCCTTCGAAATACAGCGCGTGCAGGTGCGCCAGCGCCTCGCCCATGGCGAAGGTCAGCTGGTGCAGGTCCAGCTTGCGCTTGAACAGCACCGGCACGATGTCCGTCGTCGATTGCGGCTGGACCGCACAAGCTTCCAGCACCTCCGCCAGGCGATCGCGGTGGTGTTCGTGCTGTTGCGCGATGCGCTCATGCAGACCCTTGAACGGCCGGCCATGCGAAGGCAACACCAGCGTGTCCTCGGGCAGATCGGCGTAGCCGTCCAACGAACGCAGGTACAGCGGCAGGGGATTGGCGTCGGGCTCGTAGTCGAACACACTGACGTTGGTGGAAATGCGCGGCAGCACCATGTCGCCGGAGATCAGCACGCGCAGGTCCGGGGAATACAGCGAGGCGTGCTCGGGCGCATGCCCGTAACCCACGATGACGCGCCAGTCGCGCCCGCCGATGCGCACCGCATCGCCATGCAGGATGCGCGTGTAGCGCGCCGGCACGGCCGGCACCAGGTTGGGGTAGTAATTGGCGCGCTGGCGGATCTGCTCCTGCGCATCGAGGTCAGTCAGGCCGTGGCGCGCGAAGTGGTCCACCGCCGATTGGCCGCCGGGACCGCCGCCCGCTTCGCCGCGGCGCGAGGACCACAGCGAGGCCACCACGAAGTCCGTCATCGTCATCCACAGGGGAGCATTCCAGCGTTCGCACAGCCAATGCGCCAGGCCGATATGGTCGGGGTGCATGTGGGTAACGATCACGCGCAGCACCGGCAGGCCTTCCAGTTCGGTCTCGAACACGCGTTCCCACAGCGTCTTCACTTCGTCGCGCGTGATGCCGCAGTCGACGATGGTCCAGCCGTCGCGGCCGTCGATGTTGTCGCGCAGCAGCCAGAGGTTGATATGATCCAGCGCGAACGGCAGAGGCATCCTGATCCATTTGACCCCATCCGCCACCACGTGCGAACGGCCGGGTTCGGGCTGGAAATCAGCCCAGGGATATTGCAGTTTCTGTTCGTTAGGGTTCATTGCCTCTCCTCCACGCTTGACGATCGGGTCAAGTCATCATAATTTACGTTTACGTAAACTGCCACACCTCGCATGTCCCCGTCAACCTGGACTATCTCAGAGCTCTCTCGCGAGTTCGACGTCACGCCCCGCACGATCCGCTTCTATGAAGACCAGGGGATCGTCAGCCCGGCGCGTGAAGGGCGCAACCGCATCTTCGGGCCGCGCGACCGCACGCGCCTGAAGCTGGCCCTGCGCGGCAAGCGCCTGGGCCTGCAGTTGTCCGAGATCCTGACCCTGATCGACATGTACGACGGTCCGGGCGACACCGCGGTCCAATTGCGGCAATACCTGAGCGTGCTGGCGCAACATCGCGCCACGCTGGAACAGCAGCGCCGCGATATCGAAGACACCCTGCAAGAAATCTCGCAGCAAGAACAGCAATGCCACGAGCTGCTCGCGCAAAAGCCCTAGGACTGCGCACATGGCCGCCCTGCAAACCCTGGCGCTGTTCGTTCTGACGGCGCTGGCCGAAATCGTCGGCTGCTATCTGCCTTACCTGTGGCTGCGCAAGGGCCATTCGATCTGGCTGCTCGCGCCGGCCGCGGCCAGCCTAGCGCTGTTCGCCTGGCTGCTGACGCTGCACCCCACGGCTTCGGGCCGCGTCTATGCCGCATATGGCGGCGTCTATATCGGCATGGCGCTGCTGTGGCTGTGGGCCGTGGACGGCGTGCGTCCGAGCGTCAGCGACTGGGTGGGGGTGGGTCTGTGCCTGGCAGGCATGCTGGTGATCATGTTCGGACCGCGCGGCACGTAGCCTGCGACGCCCCCCCACGAAACGTCCGCGGCCTTGGGGCGCCCCGAAAAAAAAGCGCGCGTACCCCACAGGGTCGCGCGCTTTTTGTCGGGCAAGGCTTATTCGGCCTTGATGTTGCCATCCTTGATGACTCGAGCGTTGTTGGCGAATTCTGCCTGCACCTGCTTGGCAAAGGCTTCGCCCGTGGCCGTGCCCGGCTGCAGGTAGGACTTGGCCAGCAGGTCCTGGAATTCGGCGCTGGCGACTGCCTTGGCCAAAGCGGCCTGCAAGGGCTGCGCGACCGTCGCCGGCAGATTGGCGGGCGCGAACACGCCGAAGTTCGAGTAGTACTGCGCCTGCGGCATCTTCAGTTCCGCCATGGTGGGCACGTCCGGCCAGGCGGCCAGGCGCTCGGGCGCCATCACGGCCAACGGCTTGAGCGCGCCGTTGGCGACGTGCGGCAACACCACGTCGCTGTTTACCACCAGCAATTCGACCACGCCGCCCAGGCCGTCGGTCAGCGCCTGGCTGTTGCCGCGGTAGGGCACGTGCAGCATCTTGGTGCCGGTCTGCGCCGTGACGGCCGACATGCCGATGTGGGCCACGGTACCCTGGCCCGGCGTGCCGTAGCGCACGCCGTCCGGATGCGATTTGGCGTAGTCGATCAGGCCGGCAAAGTCCTTCACCGGCAGCGCCTTGGTGGCGACGATGGCGACGGGCGCCACGGCCACGCTGGCGATCGGCGTCAGATCCTTCATCGGGTCATAGTTGGTCTTGGCCAGATGCGGGAAGATCGTCAGCGGGCTGGTGGAAGCCAGCAACAGGGTGGTGCCGTCCGGCTGCGCGCGCGCCACGAAGTCGGTGCCGACGGACGCGCCCGCGCCCGGCTTGTTCTCGACGATGACGGTTACGTTGCTTTCCTTGCGCAGGACGTCGCCCAGGCGGCGTCCGATCGCGTCGGCGCTGCCGCCGGCGGTGTAGGGCACGACCAGCGTGACGGGCTTGGCCGGCCAGCTTTGCGCCATCGCGCCGCTGGCCATGATTGCCAAGGCCGCCCCCGCGGCCTTGATCAGCAATGTCTTCTTTTTCATATCGTCCTGGTAATGTTGCGTGGCACTGCGTCAGATAAAACGAAAAGCGTGTCGCCCGTCAGGCCAGGTAGCGTTGCGCCAGGCGTACCCAGTACGACGCGCCAGCCGGAATCAGGGAATCATTGAAGTCATAGCTGGCGTTGTGCAGCATGCAGGGCCCCAGGCCGTGGCCCGCCATGCGGTGCTCGCCGTCGCCGTTGCCCAGGAACACGTAGCAGCCGGGCTTTTCCTGCAGCAGGAAGGCAAAGTCCTCCGAGGCCATGGCCGGCTCGATCACCATTGCCTTGTCCTCGCCCACGACCTCGCGCATGACTTCCATGCAGAACTCGGTTTCGGCCACGGTGTTCACCAGCGCCGGATAGCGGCGCTCGAAGAACACGTCGGCCTCGCAGCCGTGCGCGGCGGCGATGTTGCCGGCGATCTCGTTCATGCGGCGTTCGATCAGGTCGACCACGTCCGTGCTGTAGGCCCGCACCGAGCCGCCCAGCCAGGCGCTGTTGGGAATGACGTTGATCACGCTGCCGCCGGCCTGCACCTGCGTGATCGACAGCACGGCCGCGTCCAGCGGACGCTTGCTGCGCGTGAGGATGGTCTGCAGCGACTGGCCGATGGCGAACAGCGCCGGCACCGGATCACTGCAGTCCTGCGGCGCCGCCGCATGGCCGCCCTTGCCGCGAACGGTGATCTTGAAGCCGTTGGCCGCCGCCATCATCGGGCCGGCACAGACGCCGATGGATCCGGCGGGCAGCCCCGGCCAGTTGTGCAGGCCGAACACGGCTTCGCAGGGGAAGCGCTCGAACAGGCCGTCCTGGATCATGGCGCGGCCGCCCGCGCCGCCTTCCTCGGCCGGCTGGAAGCACAGGTACACGGTACCGTCGAAGCCGCCTTCGGCCTGCAGGTGGCGCGCGGCGGCCAGCAGCATGGCGGTGTGGCCGTCATGGCCGCAGCCGTGCATCTTGCCGTCGTGGCGCGAGCGGTGCTCGAACTGGTTTTCCTCCTGCATGGGCAGGGCGTCCATGTCGGCGCGCAGCATGATGGCGCGATCCGACGTGCCGCGCTTGATCACGCCGACCACGCCGGTCTTGGCGATGCCGGTGTGGGTCTCGATGCCCCAGCCGCGCAGCGTGTCCGCCACCACCTTGGCCGTGCGATGCTCTTCGTAGCACAGCTCCGGGTGCATGTGGATGTCGCGCCGCAGCGCCACAATTTCGTCCAGGTTGGATAGTTCGAGCACGGCAGACTCCATCGCAATGATTCAGGATTCAAGGATCGGCTGGCATCTTACTCAGCGCAACTCCCTGGGCAGCACGCATTTACCTAGGGATTACCCGACTCCACTTTACGTTTACGTAAACGTAATATTTGCAGTGCATCATTGCGCAGCGATGGCCGATCGGCGCATCATGAGCCACGCGCGGCAATCCGGCGCCGGAAACAGGCGCCCACAAAATAGTAAGTACCTACTATCACGGAGACAGCGATGAACCTTCCCGGCCTGAACTTCGACCTGGGCGAAGATCTGGACATGCTGCGCGACGCGGTGCGCAATTTTGCGCAGGCCGAGATCGCGCCGCGCGCCGCTGAAGTGGACCGCAGCGACCAGTTCCCCATGGATCTCTGGCGCAAATTCGGCGAACTCGGCGTGCTGGGCATGACCGCCGACGAAGAATACGGCGGCGCAAAAATGGGCTATCTGGCCCACATGATCGTGATGGAGGAAATCTCCCGCGCCAGCGCGTCGGTCGGCCTGTCCTACGGCGCGCACTCCAATCTGTGCGTGAACCAGATCAACCGCAACGGCACGGCCGCGCAAAAGGCCAAGTACCTGCCCAAGCTGATTTCCGGCGAACACGTGGGCGCCCTGGCCATGAGCGAACCGGGCGCCGGTTCCGACGTGGTCAGCATGAAGCTGCGCGCCGACAAGAAGGGCGACCGCTACGTGCTGAACGGCACCAAGATGTGGATCACCAACGGCCCCGACGCCGACACCCTGGTGGTCTACGCCAAGACCGACCCCGAAGCCCACCAGCGCGGCATCACCGCCTTCCTGGTGGAAAAGGGCTTTAAAGGCTTCTCCGTGGCGCAGAAGCTGGACAAGCTGGGCATGCGCGGCAGCCACACCGGCGAACTGGTGTTCCAGGACTGCGAAATCCCGGAAGAAAACGTGCTGGGCCAGGTCAACGGCGGCGTCAAGGTGCTGATGAGCGGCCTGGACTACGAACGCGCCGTGCTGTCCGGCGGCCCGGTCGGCATCATGCAGGCCGTGATGGACGTGGTCGTCCCCTATATCCATGACCGCAAGCAGTTCGGCCAGGCCATCGGCGAATTCCAGCTGATCCAGGGCAAGGTCGCGGACCTGTACACCACGCTGCAAGCCAGCCGCGCCTTCTGCTACCAGGTCGGCAAGAACCTCGACCGCCTGGGCGCCGAACACGTGCGCCAGGTGCGCAAGGACTGCGCCGCGCTGATCCTGTACACCGCCGAAAAGGCCACCTGGATGGCGGGCGAGGGCGTGCAGATCCTGGGCGGCAACGGCTACATCAACGAATACCCGGTGGGCCGCCTGTGGCGCGACGCCAAGCTGTACGAGATCGGCGCCGGCACCAGCGAAATCCGCCGCATGCTGATCGGGCGCGAGCTGTTCAACGAAACCGCCTGAGGGACGCCGCCATGATCCGCATGTCCGACGTCCAGCACATCGAGCAGGCGCCCGCTCCGGGCCCCTCGCCGCTGGACGTTGCGCGGCTGATCCTGGCGGGCTTCGACCGCCATTACGCGCTGTTCCGCTACAGCGCACAGCGCGCCAAGGCGCTGTTCGAATCCGGCGACTGGCACGGCATCCAGCGCCTGTCGCGCGAACGCATCGAGTACTACGACATGCGGGTGCGCGAATGCGCCACCCAGCTGGAAGGCGTGCTGCGCGGCCGGCCGGAAGGCGCGGTGGGCGCCAACGGCAGCGCGGCGCCCACGCTAAGCGACGAGCAGACCGCATTCTGGCAACAGATCAAACAGGAATTCGTGGGGCTGCTGGGCGACCACCGTCAGCCCGAATGCGCCGAGACGTTTTTCAACTCGGTGTCCTGCCGCATCCTGCATCGCGACTATTTCCACAACGCCTTCCTGTTCGTCCGCCCGGCCATCGCCACCGACTACCTGGACAGCAGCATCCCGTCGTACCGCGTCTACTACCCGGCCACGGACGGGCTGGAGAAAAGCCTGATCCGCATGGTGGCGGACTTCGGCCTGGCGCTGCCCTTTGAAGATTTGCCGCGCGACACCCGGCTGCTGGCGCGCGCCGCGGTCAAGCAGCTGCGCGCGATACTGCCGCGCGACGTAGGCCGCCGCATCGCCAGCGACTGCCAGATCCACGCGCTGGGCTCGCTGTTCTTCCGCAACAAGGGCGCCTACATCGTCGGCCGCCTGATCAACCAGGGCACGGTGTATCCCTTCGCCGTGGCGCTGATGCGCAACCCGGCGGGCCAGGTCGTGCTGGACGCGCTGCTCCTGGGCGCCGACGACCTGAGCACGCTGTTCAGCTTCACCCGCGCCTACTTCCTGGTGGACATGGAAACGCCGGCCGCGGTGGTCAATTTCCTGTCCAGCCTGCTGCCGCGCAAGCCCAAGGCCGAGCTCTACACCATGATCGGCCTGCAGAAGCAGGGCAAGACGCTGTTCTACCGCGACTTCCTGCATCACCTGGCCCATTCGCGCGACGCCTTCGACATCGCGCCCGGCATCAAGGGCATGGTGATGTGCGTGTTCACGCTGCCGTCCTATCCCTACGTGTTCAAGCTCATCAAGGACCGCATCGACAAGGACGGCATGGACCATGCCACCGTGCGCCGCAAGTACCAGATGGTGAAGCTGCACGACCGCGTCGGCCGCATGGCCGACACCTGGGAATATTCACAGGTGGCGCTGCCGCGCGCGCGCTTCGCCCCGGCCTTGCTGGAGGAACTGCGCCGGCTGGTGCCCAGCCTGATAGAGGAAACCGGCGACACGGTGGTCATCCGCCATGTCTACATCGAACGGCGCATGACGCCCTTGAACATCTATCTGCGCCAGGCCTCGGACGCGCTGCTGGACCCGGCCGTGCGCGAATACGGGGACGCCATCCGGCAGCTGGCTGCGGCCAATATCTTCCCCGGCGACATGCTTTACAAGAACTTCGGCGTCACGCGCCTGGGCCGCGTCGTTTTCTACGATTACGACGAAATCCAGCGCATGACCGAAATGAATTTCCGGCGCATTCCGCCTGCCCCCAACGAAGAGGCGGAACTGGCGTCCGAACCCTGGTACGCCATTGGTCCGAATGATGTCTTCCCCGAAGAATTCGGACGCTTTCTGCTGGGCGACCCGCGCGTGCGCGGCGCCTTCATGCGTCACCATGCCGACCTGCTGGAACCGGAGTGGTGGCAGGCCTGCCGCGCCCATGTGGCGCAGGGCCGGATTGAAGAATTTTTCCCTTACGATACGGACAGACGCCTGCGTCCCGCGCCCCTTCCGGGCGAGCACGCGGCCTCGTAACCCCAGAGCTGTCCCGACCCTCACAGGAGCTAGCCATGTCAGATCCCATCGTCATCGTTTCCGTCGCCCGCACGCCCATGGGCGGCATGCTGGGCGCCTTGTCCGGCCTGGCCGCGCACGAGCTGGGCTCGATCGCCATCAAGGCCGCCGTCGAACGCGCCGGCATCAAGCCCGAGCAAGTCGAAGAAGTCATCATGGGCAACGTGCTGCAAGCCGGCCAGGGCCAGGCCCCGGCGCGCCAGGCCGCGCTGGGCGCGGGCCTGCCGCTGGGCGTGGCTTGCACCACCATCCACAAGGTCTGCGGGTCGGGCCTGAAGGCCGCCATGTTCGGCCATGACCTGCTGGCCGCGGGCAGCGCCAACATCGTCGTCGCCGGCGGCCAGGAAAGCATGAGCAACGCCCCCTACCTGCTGCTCAAGGGCCGCCAGGGCTACCGCTACGGCCACAACACCGTGTATGACCACATGGCGCTGGACGGCCTGGAAGATGCCTACGACAAGGGCAAGGCCATGGGCGTGTTCGCCGAGGACTGCGCCTCCAAGTATTCCTTCACCCGCGAACAGCAGGACGCGTTCTCGCTGGAATCGCTGCGCCGCGCCCGCGCCGCGTCGGAAGACGGCAGCTTCAAGTGGGAAATCGCCCCCGTGACCGTCGCCGGCCGCAAGGGCGACACCGTGATCGACACCGACGAAGCCCCCACCAAGGCCATGCCGGAAAAGATTCCGACGCTCAAGCCCGCCTTCAAGAAGGACGGCACCATCACCGCCGCGAACTCGTCGTCGATCTCCGACGGCGCCGCCGCCATGGTGCTGATGCGCGCGTCCACCGCCGAGAAACTTGGCGTGAAGCCGCTGGCCCGCATCGTGGCCCACAGCCAGCACTCGCAAGAGCCGGGCTGGTTCACCACCGCCCCCGTCGGCGCGCTGAAGAACCTGTTCGCCAAGACCGGCTGGAAGGCCGAGGACGTGGACCTCTACGAAATCAACGAAGCCTTCGCGGTGGTCACCATGGCCGCCATGGCCGACTTCAAGCTGCCGCATGACAAGGTCAACGTCCACGGCGGCGCCACCGCCCTGGGCCATCCGATCGGCGCGTCCGGCGCCCGCCTGATGGCCACCCTGGTCGGCGCGCTGCGCAAGACCGGCGGCAAGCGCGGCGTGGCCACGCTGTGCATCGGCGGCGGCGAAGCCGTCGCGATGGCGATTGAAATGATCTGACGCAACGCCGGGAGGCCTCGGCCTCCCGGCTTTCGATGGATTCCGCTGCGCCTTTTTTGCATGGCGTCGTAGCGCGACGGGTCGGTCGCGCGCCGTGCAGGAAAGGCGCAACGAAATCCCTCTTCGGTACCGATAGCCGACAAGAATGCCCGGCCCACCGGGCAGCGAGACAAACCGCTCCACGAGCGCCTTCAAATTTCCAACAAGCAGGACGGGTGGAACCCCATGCCCATCATCGAATCCCGCATCAATCCGCGGTCGCAGGACTACACCGACAATGCGCAGGCCATGCAGGCGCAGCTCGACGATCTGAATCAGCAACTGGCCCATACCGCGCTGGGCGGCAGCGAAGCCGCACGCGCCAAGCACGTGGCGCGCGGCAAGCTGCTGCCGCGCGACCGCGTCGAGCACCTGATCGATCCGGGCACGCCGTTCCTGGAACTGTCGCCGATGGCGGCTCACGGCATGTACGGCGGCGAAGCCCCCGGCGCCGGCGTCATCACCGGCATCGGCCGCGTGGCCGGCACGGAATGCGTGATCGTCTGCAACGACGCCACGGTCAAGGGCGGCACCTACTACCCGATGACGGTCAAGAAGCACCTGCGCGCTCAGGAAATCGCCGCGCAGAACCACCTGCCCTGCGTCTACCTGGTGGATTCCGGCGGCGCCAACCTGCCGCAGCAGGACGAGGTCTTCCCCGACCGCGAGCACTTCGGCCGCATTTTCTACAACCAGGCGCAGATGTCCTCGCAAGGCATTTCGCAGATCGCGGTGGTGATGGGCTCTTGCACCGCCGGCGGCGCCTATGTGCCCGCCATGAGCGACGAGTCCATCATCGTCAAGAACCAGGGCACCATCTTCCTGGGCGGCCCGCCGCTGGTGAAGGCCGCCACCGGCGAAGAAGTCAGCGCCGAGGACCTGGGCGGCGGCGACGTGCACACGCGCCTGTCCGGCGTCGTCGACCACCTGGCCGCCAACGACATGCACGCGCTGCAACTGGCGCGCAACGCCGTCGCGCGCCTGAACCGCAAGAAGCCGCAGCCGCTGGCTACCATACCCGTGCGCGAGCCGCGCTACGACCCCAGCGAACTGAACGGCATCATTCCCGCCGACACGCGCAAGCCCTATGACGTGCGCGAAGTCATCGCGCGCATCGTGGACGGTTCCGAGTTCGACGAGTTCAAGGCGCGCTTCGGCCCCACGCTGGTCACCGGCTTCGCGCACATCCACGGCATGCCCGTGGGCATCGTGGCCAACAACGGCATCCTGTTCTCGGAGTCTGCGCAAAAGGGCGCGCACTTCATCGAACTGTGCGCGCAGCGCAAGATCCCGCTGGTGTTCCTGCAGAACATCACCGGCTTCATGGTCGGCCGCAAGTACGAGAACGAAGGCATCGCGCGCCACGGCGCCAAGATGGTCACCGCCGTCGCCACCGCCGCCGTGCCGAAATTCACCGTGCTGATCGGCGGCTCGTTCGGCGCCGGCAACTACGGCATGTGCGGCCGCGCCTATTCGCCGCGCATGCTGTTCATGTGGCCCAACGCCCGCATCTCGGTCATGGGCGGCGAACAGGCCGCAAGCGTCTTGGCCACGGTCAAGCGCGACGGCATCGAGGCCCGCGGCGGCCAGTGGTCCGCCGACGAGGAAACCGCTTTCAAGGCGCCCATCCGCGAACAGTACGAACGCGAAGGCCATCCCTACTACGCCACCGCGCGGCTGTGGGACGACGGCATCATCGCGCCGGCCGACACGCGCCGCGTGCTGGGCCTGGCCTTGTCGGCGGCCTTGAACGCGCCCATCGAGGACACCAAGTTCGGCGTGTTCCGCATGTAGGGCGGCGCAGCCGCCCCATTGCAGCCCAAGAATAATTTCAGCCTGGATGACATCCATGTTCGACACTTTGCTGATTGCCAACCGCGGTGAAATCGCCTGCCGCGTGGCCGCCACCGCCCGCCGCATGGGCATCCGCACCGTCGCGGTGTATTCCGACGCCGACGCCAACGCCCGCCACGTCGCCGCCTGCGACCAGGCCGTATACATCGGCGGCTCCGAGCCGCGCGCCAGCTACCTGCGCGCCGACGCCATCCTGCAGGCCGCGCGCGACACCGGCGCGGGCGCCATCCATCCCGGCTACGGTTTCCTGTCGGAAAACGAAGCCTTCGCCGAAGCCGCCGAAAAGGCCGGCATCGCCTTTGTCGGCCCGCCGGCCTCCGCCATCGCCGCCATGGGCAGCAAGTCCGCCGCCAAGTCGCTGATGGAAAAAGCCGGCGTGCCGCTGGTGCCGGGCTATCACGGCGACAATCAGGACCCGCAGTTCCTCAAGACCCAGGCCGACGCCATCGGCTACCCCGTGCTGATCAAGGCCAGCGCCGGCGGCGGCGGCAAAGGCATGCGCGTGGTCGAATCGTCGGGCGCGTTCCTCGATGCGCTGGCCTCCTGCCAGCGCGAGGCCGCCTCCAGCTTCGGCGACGACCGCGTGCTGATCGAACGCTATCTGCAGAAGCCGCGCCACATCGAGATCCAGGTGTTCGCCGACACGCACGGCAACTGCGTCTACCTGTTCGAGCGCGACTGCTCGGTGCAGCGCCGCCACCAGAAGGTGATCGAGGAAGCCCCGGCCCCCGGCATGACCGAAGAGCGCCGCCGCGCCATGGGCGAAGCCGCCGTGGCCGCCGCGCGCGCCGTGGGCTACGTGGGCGCGGGCACGGTGGAGTTCATTGCCGAGCCCGACGGCCGTTTCTATTTCATGGAAATGAACACGCGCCTGCAGGTCGAACACCCGGTCACCGAAATGATCACCGGCCACGACCTGGTCGAATGGCAGCTGCGCGTGGCCGCCGGCCAGCCGCTGCCCGCGCGCCAGGAAGACCTGCGCATCCAGGGCCACGCCATCGAGGCCCGCATCTATGCCGAGAACCCCGAGAAGGGCTTCCTGCCGTCGATCGGCACGCTGGCCTACCTGGGCCTGCCGGCGCACACCGCATTCGCCAACGGCGACATCCGGGTCGACGGCGGCGTGCGCATGGGCGACACCATCACGCCGTTCTACGACCCCATGATCGCCAAGCTGATCGTGCACGGCGCCGACCGCGACCAGGCCCGCGCCCGCATGCTGCAAGCGCTGGCCCAGACGCAGGCCGTGGGCGTGCAGACCAACGTGGCCTTCCTGTCCCGCCTGATGCAGGACAGTGCCTTCGCCGCGGCGGACCTGGACACCGGCCTGATCGAACGCCAGCGCGCCACGCTGCTGCCCGAACCCCAAGCCGCCAGTCCCGCCACGCTGGCGCTGGCCTGCGCCGCCGTGCTGGTGCGCCAGGGCCTGGCGCAGCCGGGCGCGGCCGGCGGCAAACAGCCCGCCGACCCCTGGGACGCGCGCGACGGCTGGCGCCTGGGCGGCCGCTACCAGCGCCAGCTGCAATGGGTGGACAACGGCGAGACCCGCCACGTCACCGTCGCCCGTCAGGGCGGCGCCTGGACCCTGGACAGCGGCGCCGGCCCGCAAGCCTTCCTGTGGCGCGCCCACGCCAGCGCCAACCCCAATCTGGCCTACGGCCTGCGCATCACGCTGGACGGCCATGAAAGCGCCGGCACTGTCGTGCTGCACGCCGAAAAGGCCCACGTCTTCGGCGAAGCCGGCGTGCACGTGCTGGACCTGTACGATCCGCTGGCGCACTCCCAGGACACGCAGGGCGAACACGGCGGCGGCCTCACCGCCCCCATGCCCGGCAAGATCATCTCGATCTCGGTCAAGGCCGGCGACACCGTGGAAAAGGGCCAGCCGCTGCTGGTGATGGAAGCCATGAAGATGGAGCACACCATCTCCGCGCCCGCCGGCGGCAAGGTCGCGGAAGTGTTCTACGGCGTGGGCGATCAGGTGACGGAAGGAGCCGAGCTGGTCGCCATCAGCGAGTAGTCAGGCGCGCAGTAACAAAATCGTCACCCGTCCCGCCGCCCGCGGGTTCATCATGGGCGCTCCTGCATTTTCACAGGAGTACCCATGATGAGTGCTATGCCATCCGAATCCGCGGCGCCCCGCCTGTTTCCGACCCTGCGCTGCCGCGATGCGGACGCCATGCTGCGCTGGCTTACCGGCGTGCTGGGGTTCACCGAGCACGCCGTCTACCGCGACGACGGCGCGGTGCAGCATGCGGAACTGGCCTACGGCAGTTCCCTTTTGATGCTGGGCCCGGACCGCGACGACGCCCATGGCAAGCTGGTGGGCGACCTGCAAGGACGCCGCACCGACGCGCTGTACCTGGCCGTGGACGATCCGGACGCCTTGCACGCGCAGGTCCAGGCCAGCGGCGCCACCATCGAAACCCCGCCCTACGACACGGCCTATGGCAGCCGCGAGTTCGCCTGCCGCGATCCGGAAGGCAATCTGTGGAGCTTCGGGACGTATTGGCCCAAGGCATGACGGCGGGCGCGACCGGGGACGCATGAGCCGCTCTTAGTTTCCCGTCAGCGACTTCTCCCTAGAATGCGAGGTCCGGCGCCCGTCGCGCGCCCAAAGCGCCATCCCCAAATGCCCGCCCCCGATTCCCCCAGTCCGCTTCAACGTCCCGCCTTCCTGCATTACCTGTTTGCCCGCATTGGCGCGTCCCTAGCCTTCCAGATCGTCTCGGTCGCGGTGGGCTGGCAGATCTATGCGCTGAGCGGCAGCGCCCTGGACCTGGGGTTGATCGGCCTGGCGCAGTTCCTGCCCATGGCGGCGCTGACCCTGGTGGTGGGCCACGTGGCCGACCGCTACGACCGCCGCAAGATCGTGGCCATCTGCATGGCGCTGGAAGCGCTGGCCACGCTGGTGCTGGCGATCGCGGCCCTGCATGGCGTGGGCGGCAAGACGCTGATCTACGCCACCATCATCATCATGAGTTCGGCCCGCGCCTTTGAAGCGCCGACCCTGGCCACGCTGATCCCGGCGGTGGTGCCGCGCGAGTGGCTGCCGCGCGCGACCGCGCTGGCGTCCTCCGGCGGCCAGATCGCGCAGATCGCCGGCCCGGCGTTGGGCGGCGTCGGCTACGGGTTGGGGGCAGGGTGGATCTACTGTGTGGCGGCGGCCCTGTACCTGTCGGCCTTCGCGTCCATCGCCACGCTCGTCATCGAACGCGCTCCGCCGCGCAAGGAACCGACCACCTGGCGCACCCTGTTCGCCGGCATCACTTTCATCTTCCAGCGCCGCCTGCTGCTGGGCACCTTGTCGCTGGACCTGTTCGCCGTGCTGCTGGGCGGCGCCATCGCCTTGCTGCCCATCTTCGCCAAGGACATCCTCAACGCCGGCCCCTGGGCGCTGGGCGCGCTGCGCGCCGCCCCCGCCTGCGGCGCGGCGCTGATGTCGTTGACCCTGGCCCGCCTGAGCCTGGGCGAACACGTGGGCCGGCTGCTGTTCGGCGCGTTGATCCTGTTCGGACTGGCCACCACGGTATTCGGCCTGTCGACCTCGATCCCGCTGTCCATCGGCGCGCTGGTGGTGCTGGGCGCGGCGGACGCGGTCAGCGTGGTGGTGCGTTCGTCGCTGGTGCAGCTGAATACGCCCGACCATATGCTGGGCCGCGTCAGCGCGGTGAACACGCTATTCATCGGCGCCTCCAACCAGCTGGGCGAGTTCGAGTCCGGCGTCATGGCCGCGGCCTTCGGCGCGGTACCCGCGGTGGTGATCGGCGGGGTCGGCACCGTGGCGGTGGCCGGATTGTGGATGCGGTGGTTTCCCGAACTGCGCAAGTTGAAAACCATCCACGCGCCCTGACGCGGCGCGTCCGCGCCGCGCATCGGCCATCTCAGCGCTCCAGCCCTGCCTTCTTCGCCTGGCTGGCGATCGCGATCATCACGCCGATCCGCCGCAGCGGATCGGGTGGCAGCCAGTTCGGCCGCTCGAACGCTTCCAAGTCGTCGAGCATCGGGCTGCGCCTGCCCGCGATCTGCTCGGCCAGCAGTTTGCCGTAGATGGTGCCCTTGATCACGCCCGCGCCGTTGCAACCGACCGAGGCGTACAGGCCCGGCCGCACCTGGCCCACGAAGGACGCGCCATTGCCCGTCAGCGCCGTGGATCCGCTCCAGACATACTCGAAGTCATGCGATGCCAGTTCGGGATAGCGGCGCTGGAACGAATCGCGCAGCAGCTGCGCCATGCGATCCAGGGGCTGCTCGGCCTCATAGGAATAGGCGCTGCGCACCATGAAGCGGCCGCCGCGGATGCGACGCAGCGTGGTGCCCAGGCGATTGGCCGGGATGACGCCCCACTGGTCGCGCTGGCCCAGCAGCGCCTGCTGCGCCGGACTCAGCGCGGGCGTGACGCCGGCGTAGGTAAAGATGGTGACGAGGCGGCTGCGCAGGAAACCCAGCTTGCGCGCGAAGGCATTGTTGGCCAGGACCACATTATCGGCGGTGAATTCGCCGCCGCGCGTGCGCACCGTGTAGGGGCCTGCGCCATCGACCGCCAGCACAGGATTGTTCTCCATGAGCCAGACGTTTTCAGGGAGCGTGTCGGCCAGACCTCGTATCAGCGCGGCTGGCTGCACGAAGACGTTATTCATCGAGTGGTATCCGAACTCGTAATAGCTGGTGCCCAGTTGTTCTCGCAAGGCGTCCCGGTCCAATTCGGTGTACGCGACGCCCCAATCGCGGTACTGCACCAGCGACGCGTTCAGCGTGCTGCGGCCTAGCTGCGTGGCCGCTGCGTGGTACTTGCCCGCGACATCCCAGCCGCAGTCGAATCCGCCCCGTTCCGCCAATTCCGCCAGCCAGTCCAGTCCGGACTGGTACATCGCGATCTGCTTGCGCGCGATCTGCAGCGGGCTGTGGTGACCGCTCATGCGGGTATTGTGCGGCAGGTTGATCAGAAAGCCGGAGTTGCGCCCTGCGGAGCCTTCGCCGGCCGCGGTGGCGTCCAGCACCAGGATGCGCTCCTGGGGCTGCAATTCGGCCAGCCGGCGCGCGGCCGCCAGGCCGGTGTAGCCGGCGCCGATGATCACGTGCTTGAAGCGCGCATGCGGCGGCGCAGCGGCGCGCGGCGCGCGCTTGGGCAGCATGGCGTTCCAGCCCGAGCCGCTCTGGTATTGAGGATAAGTCTGCGGTTGCCCTGATGGGTGAGACATGATGGGTTCAGTGTTGCGGTTGGCGGATCATTGGTCTGCGCGCGCCTGCAGGCTGCGCATGACTTCGTTCTGCACGATGCCCCAGATCTGCGACTTGAGCTCGATGTAGCGCGGCGAAAGCTGCGCGTCGGCATTGCGCGGATAGGGGAGATCGTTGGGGATGTCGCAGGCGACGCGGCCCGGACGCGCGCTCATGATGACCATGCGGTTGGACAGCAGCAGGGCCTCGTCGATGGAGTGGGTGATGAAGATGATGGTCTTGCCGCTGCGCTCGTAGATGCGCGTCAACTCTTCCTGCAGCACCTGGCGGGTCATTGCGTCCAGCGCGGCAAAGGGTTCGTCCAGCAAGATGACGTCGGGATCGTTGGCCAGCACGCGGGCGATGGACACGCGCTGGCGCATGCCGCCGGACAGGGCCTTGGGATAGGCGTCCTCGAAGCCCTTCAGCCCCACCATCTCGATGAACTTCTGCGCCGTCGCGCGCCGCTCGGCCGAGGACACGCCCTTGAGCTTCAGGCCGAAGGCAACGTTCTCGGCCACGGTCAGCCATGGGAACAAGGCGTACTGCTGGAACACCATGCCGCAATGCGGATCCACGTCGCGCACTTCGCGGCCATTGACCACGATGCGTCCGGCGCTGGGTTTCTCGAATCCGGTGATCAGGTTGAGCAGCGTGGACTTGCCGCAGCCCGACGCGCCCAGCACCACCAGGAACTCGCCGCGCTTGACCTGCAGGTCCACGCCCTGCAAGGCGTGAAAGGAACCGAACGACTTGGAAATGCCTTCGATCGAGATCATCGTATTGTTTGCTTCGTGGTTTATCGCGACCATGCCAACACCCTGTTTTCAATGACTCGGAAGACCACGTCGGTCACCAGCACGGTGACGCTGATGAGCGCCATGCCCAGCACCACGGTGTCGGTCTGGAAGAACTCCTTGCCGTTCATGATGAGAAAGCCCAGACCTTCCTTCGCGGCGACCAGCTCGGCGGAAATGACGCAGGTCCACGACAGGCCCAGGATCACCTTGAAGCCGCTGAAGATCTGCGGCAGGCTGGCCGGCAGGATCACCATGCGCATCACTTGCGGACCGCTGGCGCCCAGGTTGCGAGCGGCGCGGATCAGCAGCGGATCGATGTTGCGCGTGGCTTCGATCACGTACAACAGCGCCGGCGCGAAGGTGCCCATGAACACGATGCTGTATTTCTGCGTTTCGGTGATGCCGAACCACAGCAGCGACAGCGGAATCCAGCTCATCGAGGGCAGTGGCCGCAGGAAGGACAGGATGGGGTCGAAGGCGGCGCGAGCGCGCAGCGAGGTGCCCAGGAAAATTCCCAGGGGAATCGCCAGCGCCGTGGCGGCGGCAAAGCCCACCATGACCCGGCGCGCGGACGCGAGGATATGGTCCATCAGCGCGCCTTGCTCCCACATGCCCGCCAGACGGGCGAAGACGGACGAGGGCGGCGGCAGGAATAGCGGATCCACCCATTGCAGGCGGCAGACGCCTTCCCAGAACAGCAGCAGCGCGATCACGGACACGCTGCTGATCAGCAGCAGGTCCGGACGACGCTGACGGTTTGAAGCGTTCATCATTCAATTCCTGACAGAAAGAAGGGCGGGCGGCATGCGCCCGCAGGCGTATCGGTGTGGACGCCTACGCAGTTACAGGTAGGCGGGATCAACCCAATCGCGCACAGCTGGCGCCTTGTCGATCTGTCCATAGCGCACCATCATTTCCGCCAGCTTCTGCAGGCCGTCGATGTACTTGCTGCCCGGCGCCAGCAGCGACCCTTGTTCCGACGCGCCATACCAATCGGCGCCCTTGACCATTTCCAACTGATCCGCGGGCGCCAGCTTGGTCAGCTCCGTCAAGGCGGCCACCGTGCTGTCCGGCTGCGCGCGCAACTGCTCGTTGGCACGGAAATACGCCTTGAGGAAGCGCTTGACAGCCTCGGGGTGCTTGTCCAGGAACGCGCGACGCGCAACCAGCACGTCCGGCCCCGGCGTGACGCCGTATTCCTTGTAGAGCGAGAACTGCGTATCGTCGGCCAGCATGCGGGCGCCCGGCATGGCGCGGATGGCATTGAACTGCGGCGTCCATGCTGCCGCCGCGTCGATCTGGCCCGCCTTGAAGGCCGCCGGCATTTCCGGCGCGGGTACGTTCAGCACGGTGACGTCCTTGTCCGCCTTCAGGCCCGCCTGGTCCAGCAGATTGAGCACCAGCAGGTGCGCGCTGGAAGCGAACGTGACGCCGACCTTCTTGCCCTTCAGGTCTTGCATGCTCTGCACGCCATCGCGCACGATCAACCCTTCGACGCGGCCGAAGTTCTCAGGCACGCCGATGATGGCGAAATGGCGCGAACCCCGCGCCATCACCGCCAGCGCAGCGGGCGCGGCGGTGACCGCCATGTCGATATTGCCCGACAGCAGGGCGCTGACGCGTGCCGAGGTTGTGCCGAAGGACTCCCAGCCTACGTCCAGCCCTTCATTCTTGAAGTAGCCTGCCTGGATGGCCAGCCAGGCCGGGTAGTGGCCCAGCCACGCCGAGCCGCCGTAGCGCACGGCCTGCGCTTGCGCGGCCCAGGCCCGTCCTGCCATTGGCAGCGCCAAGGCTGCGGCGCTCAGGGCGGCGCCTTGGATGAATCTGCGTCTAGTCTCCTGCATGTCCTTCTCCTTTTTTGTCGTCGGGCTATCCTGCGGCGAAAAACCGGCTGCGCGCGGCGCCTCGCGAAAGCGTGGCGTCTTGCCCAGGCGTTTCCCGCCGGGTCAACAAAGCCGCATCTGCCGCCCGAGCCAGGGCAAATGCGCGCTTACCTGCGGGAAGATTTCCGTCTCCAGCGCCTTGCGGCTGATCTGCCAGAACATGTCGGCCATCTCCTCGAACTCGTCCTGCCGCGACACCTGGTGCAGCGTGCGCGCCAGGCCCGGTCCCGGCAGCGGCAACACCGCCACCTGATCCAGCCACGAACGTCCCTGCAACAGGCACAGCGGCGTCATCAGCGCCCAACCCAGATTGGCCGCGATCATCGCCATGACCACGTCGCTGGTGTCGATCTCCAGGAACGGCGGCGCGGTCACGCTGCAGCGGCGCAGATGCCGTTCGATCATGGCGCCGAAGTGCGAGCGGCCGCTGAAGCGGATGAAGGGCGCGGCCTGGGCCACTTGGCGCAGGTCCATGCGCGCAAACTCATCGGCGCGCGCCGCCGGCACCACCAGCGCAAAAGGCTCGGTCAGGATGGCGCGCCGCGCCAGTCCGTCCACGTCGTCCAAGGCGTCGGTGGTGACGATGATGTCGACCTGCCGGTTCAGCAGCGCCTGCGCGTGGCCGTAGGCCAGCCCGGACCACACCAGCACCTGGCTGGCGCTCTGCGTCAGCCGCTTGACGATGGCTGGGCCGGTGGTCGCGGCGAAGGAATCAATCATGCCGATCCGGATGGCCGGCCGGTTCATCAGGTCCGCCTCGCGCACCTGCGAAATCAGCCGATCCACGTCATCCACGATCTGCCGCGACTGGCGGTGCAAGGTCACCCCCGCCGGCGTCAGCCGGTACGGCCTGCGCGACCGGTCCAGCACGCGCATGCCCAGCGTGCTCTCGATCTGCGAGATCGTCTGCGACACGGCCGACTGCGTGACGTTCAAGGCCTGCGCCGCCGCCGACAAACTATCGGCCGCCGCCACCGCCGCGAAGATGCGCAGCATGCGGATGTCCAGGCTGGAATCGTTTTTTAGTGCGCCCATGGTGTCTCCTATCAGTGATGCTAAGAATGCTGGAATGACGGGTCAAAAAATACGGGCAACTTAAGCAAATCTAATAGTCGACATTAGGAAGCATGAAACACCTAAGCAATTGCATCCAACGCCTTCCTCTACTCGGTAGTTTTTTCGATTGTTGATACAATAAGAATCATTATCATTTAATTGAAGCCATGCCTAAGCGCCAGACTCACAGAGCGCGCAGCGGACATAGCCTAGGGGCATCATGGGGGAGCGGTTCTTCGGCGTCATCGCCGAGGCATACAAGGCGTGGAACGCAGAGCTGGTCGGTTTCCTGAACCGCCAGCTCAAGCGTTCGCCCGAGGCCGCCCAGGACCTGGCGCAGGAGACCTTCGCCAAGTGGCTGGCGGCGCATGACGGCGCCACGCCGCCGGAGAAGCCGCGCGCCTATCTGTACGAGATCGCCCGCAACCTGCTGCGCGACCACTGGCGCCGCGAAAGCGTGCGCGACGAGCATGTGGTGGCCAGCCTGGACGACCAGGGTTTCGAACCCACGGCCGTGGGCCTGGCCGCCCCCGCCGGCCTGCAGCCCGAAGCGCGCGCCGACGCCAGCCAGCGCCTGCGCCTGCTGCAAGCCGCCATCGACGAGATGCCGCCGCGCCAGCGCGAGGCCTTCCTGCTTTATCGGTATGATGAGCTGCGTTGCGAAGACATCGCCGACCACATGGGCATTAGCGTGCGAGCGGTCGAGAAGCACCTGCAACTGGCGCTGGCGCACTGCAAGCGCCGTGTCCACGGCGAAACGCCATGACCCGATCCCTACCTTTGTCCGCTGTCGAAGAGGCCGCGAGCGCATGGTTCATGCGCCGCCGGGAACGCGCGTCCGACGCCGGCGCCGAACAGGCCTTCCAGTCCTGGTTGCAAGCTTCGGCCGAGCACCAGCGAGAGTACGAGCGGCTGGAGCTGGTGTGGGAGGACATGGCGGCGCTCCCGCGTCCGGACTCCGCGCGGGTGCACTCGCAGCCGGCCAGCCACGCTCAGATCCCGTCGCGTAGCCGGCCGCAGTCCCCGCCCCGCGCGTGGTCAGCGCCGGCGCGACGCCCGGCCTTCCTGCGCTGGGGCGGTGCGCTGGCCGCGCTGCTGCTGATCGCGGCCGCCGCCTACCAGTACGTGCCCATCAGCTACGAATCCGTGGCCAACGCGTCCACCCAGACCCGCAGCCTGGACCTGCCCGACGGCACCCGGCTGCATGCCAACGTCGGCACCCGCGTGACCGTGCGCTACACGCTGGCCGAACGCCACATCCGGGTCGACGGCGGCGAGGTCTACATCGATGCCGCCCCCGACCGCCGGCCGCTGATCGTGGCCGCGGGCGAGACGGAACTGCGCGACATCGGCACCGAGTTCAATGTGCTGCTGCTGCCCGACGTGCTGCAGGTCGGCGTGCGCAGCGGCGAAGTCAGGCTGAACGCCCAAGGCGCCAACGCCCCCGCCGCGCAGACGCTTCAGGCCGGCGACACGGTGCTGCTGTCGCGCGCCGACGCGCGGCTGTTGCGCCGCCAGCAGGTGCCCGCCAGCGAGATCGGCGCCTGGCAGGGCGGCGTGGCGGTGCTGCACGACACCACATTGCAGCAGCTGGCCGGCTACCTGGCCCTGTACCGCGACACGCCGCTGCGCTTCGCCGACGAGCGCGCACGGGGCTTGCGCCTGTCCGGCACGCTGGATCTGCGCCAGCCCGACGCGGTCCTGGACATGCTGCCCGGCCTGCTGCCGGTGACGGTAAGCCGGCGGCCGGACGGCGCCGCGGTGATCGGCAGCCGCTGAAGAGAAGAATTAAGAATTATTTTTAATTAGACAGGTTCGGGTTTTGGCGGCTGGCGCGTCTTCCCCAGTTGAAGATCCACTTACAGACTGGGGAAAGTCCATGGCGCAACGCCATTCTCGTCGTCGGCTGAGCGCCGGCCGTTACGCGCTGCTGTGCGCGCTGTCCATGAGCGCCGCGCTGGCGGTCCAGGCGCTGGCGCCGTCCGCGGCCCATGCGCAGAGCGCGGCCGCGCAAAGCTTCGACCTGCCCGCCGGCAGCCTGGCCGACGCCCTGGTGGCGCTGGGCCGGCAGGCGCAACTGCAGGTGCTGTTCAGTCCCGACACGGTGGCCGGCCTGAGCGCCCCCGCCGTGTCCGGCGCCATGACCCCGCAGGTCGCGCTGAACCGCCTGCTGGCGCGCAGCGGCCTGGTCGCCGTGCCCAGCGGCTCGGGCTTCGTGGTGCGGCGGCCGGCTGACGCATCATCCAGCGATGCCACCACGCTGGCGCCCGTGACGGTCACGGGCCGCGACCTCACCGTCACCGAAGGCACGGGGTCCTATACCGCCCCCGCCGTCACCATCGGCAAGAACGCGCAAAGCCTGCGCGAGATTCCGCAATCGGTCTCGGTCGTAACGCGCCAGCTGCTGGACGACCAGAACCTGACCAATCTGGACGATGCCATGCGCACCGTCACAGGCATCACGGTGGAAGCCAGCAGCATCGGCGGCAACCATGGCAATTTCTACTCACGCGGCTATGCCCTGGACACGATCCAGGTCGACGGCGTGAACACGCCCGCCAGCACCGGCAGCGACCTTTCCGCAGGTTTCGGACTGGCCATCTACGACCACATCGAAGTGCTGCGCGGCCCCTCGGGCCTGTACCAGGGAGCGGGAGACCCCGGCGGCACCGTGAACCTGGTGCGCAAGCGCGCGCAGAAGGAATTCGCCTTCAACGGCCAGGTCATGACGGGCTCCTGGGACCGCTACTACACCGAGGCCGACATCACCGGCCCCCTGGACAGCGACGGACGCCTGCGCGGCCGCCTGGTGGCGTCCTATGACGACCGCAAATCCTTCGTCGACG
>JALDYL010000296.1:0-4969 GCA_032153965.1 Achromobacter sp.
ACAAGATCGACATGCTGGACCTGGGCGCCGACGACTATCTGGTCAAGCCCTTCGACCTGCGCGAATTGGAAGCCAGGCTGCGCGCGCTGATGCGCCGCCCCGCCGGCCAGACCAGCAGCGTCACCGTCTATGGCAATCTAAGCCTGGACCTCGCCAACCGCAATGTCAGCGTGGCCGGCGCGCCGCTGGAGCTGGGGCGGCGCGAGTTCCGCCTGCTGGAGATCCTGCTCGGCAAGCTGGGCCAGACCGTCGCCAAGGAACGGTTGATGAACCAGCTCTTCGACCTGGACGACGGCACCCTCAATGCGCTGGAGCTGCTGATATCGCGGCTGCGCAAGAAGCTGGCGGGCGCCTCGATCGATATCGTCACCGTGCGCGGCGTCGGCTATCAGGCCCGCAGCCATGAACAGCCCTGAGAATTTCTCCATCCGCCGCCGCGTCTTCGCGCTGGGCGTGCTGCTGCTGGCCTGCGCGCTGATCGGGCTGGTGTTCTTCCTGCGCGGCTATGCGCAGCGCGCGGCGGAGCAGGCTTTCGACCGGCTGCTGGCGGCCTCGGCGCTGACCATTGCCGGCTCGGTGCAGATCGAAGACAACAACGTCACCGTCGAACCGCCGGTGTCCTCGCTGGCCATGCTGTCGGGCGGCGAACGCGTGTTCTACGAGGCCCGCAGTTCGAACGGCCGCCTCATCACCGGCTACGACGACCTGGCGCCCGGCCTGCCGCTGGCGCAGTCGGCCACGCCGGTCTTCGCCTATCTGCGCTATCACGACGAGCCCGTGCGCGTCGCCACCGTGGGCCGGCTGGTGTCGGCCAGCCAGCATGCGGGCTGGGTCACGGTGCGCGTGGCCGAGACGCTGGGGTCGCGCGAAGCGCTGGCCGACGAGATCCTGGGGCGTACCGCGCTGCCGCTGGTGGTGGTGTCTTTGGTGGCGCTGGGCCTGCTGTGGTTCGGCGTGCAGCGCGCCTTCGCGCCGCTTGCCGTGGTCGAACGGGAACTGCGTCAGCGCGCGCCAGACGATCTGGCGCCGCTGGTGACGCCCGTGCCGCGCGAAGTGCGGCGGCTGGTCGAGGCGCTGAACGCCTTCATGCAGCGCCTGTCCGGCGTCATGGGCTCGCTCAACACCCTGGTGGCGGACGCCGCCCACCAGGTCCGCACGCCGCTAGCCTCGCTGCGCGCCCAAGCGGAAGTGGCGCTGGACGAAACCGATCCACAGCGGCTGCATGCGCGCCTGGAACGCATCCACCTGAATGCCACCCATGCCAGCCAGCTGATCAACCAGCTGCTGATGGACGCCACCATCACGCATCGCCTGGGCAAGGGTTCGCGCACGCTGGTGGGCGTGGCCGAGACCGTCAACGAAACGCGGCGGCGCATCGGCCCGCTGGACGCGCAGCGCCTGCGCATCGAGATCGCGCCCGAGGTCCGCCGCGCGCGCATCGCCGGGGACCGCGTCGCCTTGCGCGAGATGCTGCGCAACCTGGTGGACAACGCCCTGCGCTACGCGCCCCACGGCCCCGTGGACATCCAGGCCACGCCGGTGGCGGGGTTCCGCGTGGCGCTGACCGTGTCGGACCGCGGCCCGGGCGTGGCCGACGACGAGAAGGACGCGGTGCAGCAGCGCTTCACCCGCGGTCGCGCCGGCGAATCGCAACCGGGGTCCGGGCTGGGGCTGTCCATCGTGCGCTCGGTGGCCGCCGCCCACGGCGGTTCGCTCTGGTTGCAGGACCGTCCCGGCGGCGGCCTGACGGCGCGCGTGATTCTGCCGCTGGCGCGCTCCGCGCCCGGCCGCGCGGCAGCCGCCTGCCTGGGCGCGCTATGCATGGCGGGCCTGCTGCTGGCCTCGTCCCCCGCCGAGGTGCGCGCCGCCGGCATCGCGGAAACCGTCACCCGCTACCCCGCGCCGCAACCCACGTCACGCGTCCTGACCATCGCCGGACCGACCGACACGCCGGTGGTCGCGCCGCTGATCCAGGGCTTCCAGTCGCAACGGCCGGACGTGACCGTGGTGTACCGCGAGATGGGCAGCCGCGAACTCTACGAAGCCGCCGTCGCCGGGCAGTTGAAGGACGTGGACGTGCTGATGAGTTCGGCCTCGGACCTGCAGATCCGCCTGGCCAACGATGGCTATGCGCTGAGCTATTCCTCGCCCTACGCCGCCAAACTGCCTTCCTGGGCCATCTGGCGCCACGAGGTCTATGGCTTTACCTTCGAACCGGCCGTCATCGTCTACAACCCCAAGCGCTACACCGAAGCCACCGTGCCGCGCTCGCGCCAGGACCTGCTGCGCCTGCTGGAACGCGATGCCGCGAAGCTGCGCGGCCGCATCGGCACCTATGACATCGCGGCCAGCAGCGTGGGCTATCTGCTGGCAGAGCAGGACGAGCTGGTGTCGTCGAACTTCTGGGGGCTGGCCAACGCCATGGGCCAGGCCGGCGTGCGCCTGTCGGCCACCAGCGCCGAGATCCTGGACGCCATCGAGAACGACCAGATCGACATCGGCTACAACATCCTCGGCTCCTACGCGCTGTCGCGACAGGCGGCGGGCGCGCCCATCGGCGTGGTCTTTCCGCAGGACTACGTGCTGGTGCTGGCGCGTTCGGTGCTGATCGCGCGCAAGGCGCCCAGCCCGGAACTGGGCCGCGCGCTGGTGGACTGGCTGCTGTCGCCGGCCGGACAGCAGGTGGCGTCCAGCCATGCGGCGCTGGGCTCCATCATGGAAGACACGCCCGGCCGCTGGACCTCCGAAGCGGTGCTGGCGCGCTCCCAGGGCATCGTGCAGCCGGTGGTGCTGAGCCCCGCCCTGCTGGTCGGACTGGACCAGCGCCGCCATTCGCGCTTCGTGCAGAACTGGATCCGGCTGGTGACGGACACGCCCGCGCGGCCGTAAGGATCGGGCGCGGCGCCCCTGCCGCCCAGGGATTTCCCCTAGACGCATCCTGCCGCCATGACAGGACGACGACAGACGCCGGCTCCTAAGATGCCCGCAAGCTGGACACGGATCCCGCTCCAACCACAAGACCCATCGGAGACACACCCATGCTTGCCAAGTCCCAACTGGCGGCCGCCTGCGCCGCTGCATTCGCCCTTGCCGCCGGCAGCGCCTTTGCGCAGCAAGTGCCGGCCGGCTATCCGGCCGACTACCAGAAGATCCTGGACGGCGCCAAGAAGGAAGGCAAGGTCGTCATCTATTCGACCACCGACACCAAGGCCGCCGGCCCCGTCATCAAGGGCTTCGAAGCGCTGTATCCGGGCATCAAGGTCGAATACAACGACATGAACAGCACCGAGCTCTACAACCGCTACATCAGCGAGCAGGCGGCGGGCGGCACCAGCGGCGACATCGTCTGGAGTTCCTCGATGGACTCGGCGCTGAAGCTGGCCAGCGACTACGCCCTGCAGTACAAGTCGCCGGAAGTCGGCAAGCTGCCGGCCTGGGCGGTGTGGAAGGATTCGGCCTACGGCACCACCTACGAGCCGGCCGTGTTCATCTACAACAAGCGCCTGATCCCCGCCGCCGAGGTCCCCACCACGCACGGCGCGCTGGCCAAGCTGATCGCCAGCCAGCCGGACAAGTTCAAGAACAAGGTCACCACCTACGACATCGAGAAGTCGGCCGTGGGCTTCATGCTGGCGGTGCAGGACAAGGTCAACGACCCCAAGTACTTCGAGACGCTCAAGGGCATCGCCGCGGGCGGCCTGATCGTGCAGTCGTCCACCGGCACCATGATGGAACGCGTGTCCTCCGGCGAAAACCTGATCGGCTACAACATCCTGGGCTCCTACGCCGAAACCCGCGCCAAGAACGACCCGTCGCTGGGCGTGGCTTATCCCACCGATTACGCGCTGGTCCTGTCGCGCGTCGCGTTCATCAGCAAGAAGGCCAAGAACCGCAACGCCGCCAAGCTGTGGATGGACTACCTGCTGTCGCAGAAGGGCCAGACCATCCTGGCGAACCAGGCCGACCTGGCCTCGGTGCGCGACGACATCGAAGGCGACAACGACGTGGACGGCATGACCAAGAAGCTGGGCGCCTCGCTCAAGCCGATTCCGGTCAACGAAACGCTGCTGGACTACCTGGAGCAGAACAAGCGCCTGCAGTTCATCAAGGACTGGCGCGCCGCGGCAGGCAAGTAATGCCGCGCGGCCCGGACCGGAGCCACGGCTGCGGGCCGCCTTGCGCGTAGGGGACGGCGGCGCTCCGCCGTCCGCCTGACCGCCGCCGGGGCGGTCGCCCCCGACCCGGCCGCGCAACCTTCGCGCCATTCAAGAACACAGGATTCCCCATGCAGTCATTGCGCTCGAAATGGCAGTCCCTGCCCCGCGGCGTGGTGGTGCTGATCACGGCTTTGGCGATTTATGTGCCGCTGTCGTTCATCATCATCCAGAGCTTTCTGTCCGCGCCCTTCTTTGCCCCGTCCAAGACCTTCAGCCTGGACGCGTTCCGCTTCATCTTCGCGGACCCCGATTTCTACAAGGCGCTGAAAAGCGGCTTCATCCTGGCGTTCGGCCTGGCCATCATCGCCATCCCGCTGGGCGGCATGCTGGCCTTCCTGATGATACGCACGGACCTGCCCGGACGGCGCTGGATCGAGCCGCTGATCCTGGTGCCGGTGTTCGTGTCGCCCATGGTGCTGGGCTTCGGCTATGTGGTGGCCGCGGGCCCCGTGGGCTTTTTCTCGATCTGGGCGCAGAACCTGCTGGGCTTCGTGCCCTGGAACGTCTATTCGCTGACCAGCATCGTCATCATCGCCGGCCTGACCCACGTGCCGCACGCCTACCTGTACATCTCGTCGGCGCTGCGCAGCATGGGCTCCGACGTCGAGGAGGCCGCGCGCGTGGCCGGCGCCTCGCCGCTGCGCGTGATGGTGTCGGTCAGCCTGCCCATGGTGCGTCCGGCCATGCTGTACGCCACCGTGCTGCTGTTCTTCCTGGGCCTGGAAGTGTTCGGCCTGGTGCTGGTGCTGGGC
>JALDYL010000297.1:0-4966 GCA_032153965.1 Achromobacter sp.
ACTCGTCGTCCACCTTGAAGTATTCGATCTCGCGTCCGCCCAGCTTGCCGCCTTGCTCGGCGACGTACAGCTTGAAGCCGTTCTCGATGGCGTTGCCCAGCGCGGCGTAGGTGCCGCTGTAGGGCAGCATGAAGCCGACCTTGATCTTGTCGGCGGCCTGGGCGCCGGTGGCGGCGAGCGTCAGGGCCGCGGCGAGCGCAGCCCGGTTCAGGGCGTGGTTCATGGTTAGTCTCCGTGCTTGTTATGGGCCGACGCAGAGGTCAGCGGGGTTTTTCCAGGCCGCCGATAAAGCTGGCGACGGCCTGGATAACGCGGGCTGGCTGGTCCTTGTGCGCCGAGTGGCCGCAGTCGGACAGTTCCAGCAGTTCGGTCTGGGGCGCGAGCCGGCGTATGCCGCGTATCTGCGCCAAGCTGCCGTATTCGTCGTCCATGCCCTGGATGGCCAGCACGGGACAGGCGATGCGGGGCAGGTAGTCGTCCAGGTTCCAGCGGCGAAATGCCGGGTCCAGCCAGATGTCGTTCCAGCCCCAGAACGCCGAATCCGGGGCCGCGTGATAGCGGCCCAGCCGGGCGCGCAGGTCCGTGTCCAGGTAGGCCTGGCGCGCCTGCGCGATGCTGGCGACCGACACGTCTTCGACCAGGATATGAGGGGCGGCGGCGACCACGCCGGCGATGGCGTCCGGATGCATGGCGGCATACAGCAGGGCGATGGAGCCGCCGTCGCTGTGGCCGAACAGCACTGGCCTGTCCTGCCGGGCGTCCAGGTCCAGGGCGCGCAGCAAGGCGGGCAGCACGTCGCGCGCCTCGTGGTGCATGTAATCCACCGGCCGCTTTTCTTCGGTGCGCAGCGGCGTCGATTGTCCATATCCCAGACGCGAATACACCAGGCCGCGGCAGCCAGCGGCCTCGCAGACTTGCCGGGGCCAGTCCTTCCACATGGACACCGAACCCAGTCCTTCGTGCAGGAACACCAGCAGAGGGGCGCCGGGGCGATCGGCCCCGATCCACTGGCATTCCAGCCGCAGGTCTCGTCCGCCGGCATGGAATTCGGCGTACACGGTCTCGGCCACGGCACAGGCGTTCATAGCGTGGCCTCTTCCAGCTGGCGCAGGCGGAAGCGCTGTATCTTCCCGGTGGCCGTCTTGGGCAGTTCTTCCGTGAAATTGATCTGGCGCGGATACTTGAACGGCGCCAGATGCTGCTTCACGTAGTTCTGCAGCGCGGCCCCGGTCTGCGCGTCGGGCTCGAAGCCGGGGCGCAACACGACATAGGCCTTGGTCTTGACCAGCCCGTCATGGTCCGGCACGCCGATTACAGCGGCTTCGAGCACGGCCTCGTGCTGCACCAGGATGTTCTCGACCTCCACCGGCGACACGTATTGGCCGCTGACCTTGATCATGTCGTCGCTGCGCCCGGCATAGGTGTAGTAGCCGTCCGCGTCGCAGGTGTACTTGTCGCCGCTCTTGAGCCAGTCGCCCAGAAAGCACTGGCGCGTCTTGTCGCGATTGTTCCAGTACATCAGGGCTGCGCTCGGACCCTTGATGTAGAGATCGCCGATGGCGCCGGGCGGCACCAGGGCGCCGTTTTCATCGCGCAGCTGTACTTCATAGCCGGGCACGGGCTTGCCGGTGGTGCCATAGCGTAGCTGCCCGGTCTGGTTGGAAATGAAGATGTGCAGCATCTCGGTGGAGCCGATGCCGTCCAGGATTTCGCAGCCGAAGTGGCGCGTGTAGCGTTCGCCGATGTCGCGCGGCAAGGCTTCGCCGGCGGACGTGCAGATGCGCATGGCGACCTGTTTGCGCGCGGGCAGGTCGGGCGAGGCCAGCATGCTGGCGTACAGCGTGGGCACGCCGTAGAACACCGTGGGCCGGTGCTGCGTCAGGCGCTTGAAGACCGCCTGCGGCGTGGGGCGTTCGCCCATCAGGATGACGGTCGCGCCGACCGATAGCGGGAAGGTCAGGCCATTGCCCAGGCCATAGGCGAAGAACAGCTTGGCGGCCGAGAACACCACATCGTCCTCGCGGATGCCGAGCACGGGCTTGGCATAGAGTTCGGCCGTGTGCCACAGGTTGCCGTGGGTGTGGACCACGCCCTTGGGCTTGCCGGTGGAGCCTGACGAATACAGCCAGAAGGCGATCTCGTCGGACAGGGTGCGCGCCGCGGGCGCAAGCGGCGCCGCCGCCAGCAGGGATTCGAATTCGCGCGCGGCCTCGGGCAGAGGGCCAGCGGGCTGCGAGACCACCAGATGTTCGACGTCGGCCGAAGCCTGCGCCAGCGCCGCCTGCACCACGGGCAGCAAGGCGCCCGACGCGAACACGGCGCGCACGCGGCTGTGGCCGATGATGTAGGCGTAGTCGTCCGCGGTGAGCAGGGTGTTCACGGCCACCGGCACCACGCCCGCATGCAGCGCGCCCAGGAACACCACCGGCCAGTCTATGGTGTCCTGCATCAGCAGCAGGATGCGCTCCTCGCGCCGCAGGCCCAGCTGGCGCAGCGCGCCGGCCATGCGCGCCACCCGTTGCGCCAGTTCGCCGTAGCTGATCTGGCGGGTATCGTCGATGTAGGCCGGCTTGGCGGCGCGCGGCGCATTGAGCGCCGCCAGGTGGCTGGCGAAGTTGAGTTCGGCGGGACAGGCGTTCACGGTTGTCTCCTGATGTCCTGTGGTGGGAAGCCGCGCTATGGGTGTTTTTCTGGCGGCGGGGCGGGGTGGGGCCTCTCAGGTGCGCGTGAAGTCGATGGCGCCGCCCGGCAGCAGATACAGCACCAGCGCGCGGCCGCCGCTCACGGTCGGGCTGTGCGCGCTGCCGGGGCCGTAGACCAGCCAGCCGGCGCCGTGGCCGTCGAAGCGGGCGCCCTCGGTCAGCGGCATGATCATGTCGATCTCGCCATTGGGATGCGCGTGGTGCGGCCCGGCCAGGTCGTTCATGTCGACCACGTCCACCGAGCAGTCCGCCAGGTCCGGCGCGGGCTTGATGACGCGGCCGTAGCGGATGCCGGCGCCTTCCCGGCTGCACATCCAGCCCTCGGCCACGCCCTGCCTACAGGTGGCGTATATCGCCTGGAACAGGGCGCTTTGGGGGCCGGCCTCGCGGTTCAGGCTTTCCTGCAGCGCCGCGTCCAGCGGCTGGCCTTGCGTCAGGCGCGCGACCTCGCGCATCAGGGCATGGAATTGGTCAGGCGTACTCACCGGGCTCCTCCTTTACACTGTCGGCGCTTCAGAATCGAGATGAAATCGACTGCTGTTTTGTTGCGCGTGAGCCGAGCCGCTTAGGACTCGATGGAGGAAAAATAGTGCTTCCATTGATCAGGGTCAAGCACTATAGTGCATAAAACGTGGTAATCAGGGTTTTTGCGGAGTCACGTAAACATGAATCAAGCGCTAGACGCGGCGCCATCCGAACCCAGGCGGGAAGCATTCCTGGTGGCATTGGGCGAGCGGGTGCGCCGCTTGCGGGCCATACGCGGCATGACCCGCAAGAGCCTGTCGCAGGTCACCGGCGTATCGGAGCGCCACCTGGCCAACCTGGAACACGGGGTGGGCAACGCCTCCATCCTGGTGCTGCTGCAGATCGCCCGGGCCTTCAATTGCGCGCTGGCCGAACTGGTGGGCGACGTGACCACGGAATCGCCCGACTGGCTGCTGATACGCGAATTGCTCAGCGGCCGCACGGAATCCGACCTGCAGCGCGCGCGCGAGGCCCTGACCCAGCTGTTCGGCGTGGGCGCGGGGGCGCAGCGCCCCAACCGCACCCAGCGCGTGGCGTTGATCGGCCTGCGCGGCGCGGGCAAGTCCACGCTGGGCCAGATGCTGGCCGACGACCTGGGCTACCCGTTCGTGGAATTGAATCGCGAGATCGAGCGCGTGGCCGGGTGCAGCATCCTGGAGATCCACAATCTGTACGGTCCCAATGCCTACCGCCGCTACGAACGGCGGGCGCTGGAAGAGGCCGTGCAGATCTACCCGGAAATGGTGCTGGCCACGCCGGGCGGGCTGGTGTCCGAACCCGCCACCCTGAACCTGCTGCTGGCGCATTGCTACACGGTATGGCTGCGCGCCACGCCCGAGGAACACATGGGCCGGGTCATGGCGCAGGGCGACTTCCGTCCCATGTCGGGCAATAACGAGGCGATGGCCGACCTGAAGCGCATCCTGGCAGGACGCGAGGCCTTCTATGCCAAGGCGGACCTGACCTGGGTCACCAGCAACCTGGACGTGCAGGAGAGCTTTGCCGGCCTGCGCACCCAGGTGCGCAAGGCCTGCGGCCTGCCGCTATAGGCGGATTCGATGCCGGCCAGGCTGGCAATATGCATTTTTGTGCATGCCCCGCTTGACGGGGCTTTTTTTGTCCTCTAATCTGCACAATAATTCATGTAGTGCAGTATTTTTCCTGTTTTGGCAGGAGTCCGAGGAGACACACTATGAGCAGCACCCTCAACCGGGTTGATTTCCGGACCGACCCCGAGCAGTACCGCCATTGGCGCCTGAGCTTCGACGGTCCGGTCGCCACGCTGGCCATGGATGTCGCCGAGGACGGCGGCCTGCGTCCGGGCTACAAGCTCAAGCTGAATTCCTACGACCTGGGCGTGGACATCGAACTGCACGACGCCTTGCAGCGCATCCGCTTCGAACACCCGGAAGTGCGCACCGTGGTCGTGACCAGCATGAAGGACCGCATTTTCTGTTCCGGCGCCAATATCTTCATGCTGGGCCTGTCCTCGCACGCCTGGAAGGTGAACTTCTGCAAGTTCACCAACGAAACCCGCAACGGCATCGAGGATTCCAGCCGCCACAGCGGCCTGAAGTTCATCGCCGCGCTCAACGGCGCTTGCGCCGGGGGCGGCTACGAGCTGGCGCTGGCCTGCGACGAGATCATGCTGATCGACGACCGTTCGTCCGCGGTCGCGCTGCCGGAGGTGCCGCTGCTGGGCGTGCTGCCGGGCACCGGCGGCCTGACCCGCGTGACCG
>JALDYL010000068.1:0-24700 GCA_032153965.1 Achromobacter sp.
AACCGCGGGCCGCCCTGGGGCGGCCCATTTCCGTTTTTGGATTTGAAACAATATAATGTTGCGCTTCCCCCGCCTCTAAAGCGTTCCCCCAAAAATGTTGCTGCTCTGGATTCTGCTCGCCACCGTCACCGGCGGGCTTATCGCCGTCCTGGTCGCCAGCTGGCTGGCCTACAAGGTTTTCGCGCAGTACCTGCACCACATGGTCAGCCTGTCGGTGGGGGTGCTGCTGTCGGTGGCCCTGCTGCACCTGCTGCCCGAAGCCTTCGAGACCGGGGTGGGCGATGCCCATGTGCTGTTCGGCCTGATGCTGGCGTCCTTGATCGGCTTCTTCGTGCTGGAGAAGATCGCGCTGCTGCGGCACAGCCATCACCACGAGGGCGACGGCCATCACCACCACAAGGGCCACGACCGCCACGAGGCGGGCCGCGGCGGCGTGCTGATCCTGATCGGCAGCTCGCTGCACAATCTGTGCGACGGGGTGCTGGTGGCCGCGGCCTTCCTGACCGATCCGCTGCTGGGCGTGCTGACCGCGGCGTCCATCATCGTTCATGAAGTGCCGCACAAGCTGGGCGACTTCGTGGTGCTGCTGAACGCCGGCCTGGCGCGCCGCCGCGCGTTCTCGCTGATCCTCTTCACCAGCTTGTGTTCAGCCGTGGGCGGCATAATAGGGTACTTCGTGCTGCAGCAGGCGCAAGAATGGGTGCCGTATGTCCTGGTGGTTGCAGCCAGCAGCTTCCTCTACATTTCGGTGGCCGACCTGATGCCGCAGATGCACGAACGGGTATCCCTGGCCGATGCCGTCCCGCAATTGCTGCTGGTCGGCGTGGGCGTGGCGCTGATCTACAGCGTCACCACGGTGATGCACCACGGGCATGACCATGACGCCGATGCCGGCGCGGGCGTCCCCCAAGTGGAGCATGTCCACCGGCACTAGGACCGGCGCGCGGCCATGCAGGCGCTGGCGGGATATCCGGCTTGGTTGATCATCCCACACAGGAGTTCTTCATGAGTTTTTCCGCCGCAGCCGGCAATGTCGCCCCCACCGTGATTCATACGGACACCCAGGGGCTGGTCCACGGGAATTTCAAGCTGCCCGTGGCCGACGGTTCGATCGACGCCTATTACGCCGCGCCCGAAGGCAAGCGCGACCTGCCCATTGTGCTGGTGGTGCAGGAAATCTTCGGCGTGCACGAGCACATCAAGGACCTGTGCCGCCGGGTCGCCAAGGCCGGCTATCTGGCCGTGGCCGCCAATCTCTACCAGCGCCAGGGCGACGCCTCGGTCTACACCGACATCCCCAAGCTCATCGCCGAGCTGGTCAGCAAGGTGCCGGACGAACAGGTGTTTGCCGACCTGGACGCCAGCGTGGCCTGGGCGGCCGCGCACGGCGGCGACGCCAAGCGCGTGGCCGTGACGGGCTTCTGCTGGGGCGGCCGCCTGACCTGGATGTACGCCGCGCATAATCCCGATGTGAAGGCGGCCGTGGCCTGGTACGGCAAGCTCAGCGTGGGCCATGGCCCGCTGATCAAGCGCGTGGCCTTCGACGTGGTCAACGAGCTGCACGCGCCGGTGCTGGGCCTGTACGGCGGCAAGGACGCCAGCATCCCGCTGGCCGACGTCGAAACCATGAAGGCCAAGCTGGCCGCCGGCAACGACAATGCCCGGCGCTCGGAATTCGTGGTATACCCCGAAGCCGACCACGCCTTCCTGGCGGACTACCGCGCCAGCTACAAGGCCGAGGCCGCGCAGGACGGCTGGAAGCGCATGCTGGAGTGGTTCAAGCGCTATTTGTAGGATGCGGGAGGCAGTGAAAACTGCCCGGGAGCACAGTTGAAAAAGCCGACCAGAAATAGGTCGGCTTTTTCGTTTGGTTCAGTTCCCCGCTTCGCGCAGGCGGCTGGGCAGCAGCTCGCCGTGGCGCGCCAACAGCGGGTAGGCGGCCGCGCCGACCAGATGGGAATTGATGCCCTTCATGTCGCGCAGGATATCCAGGTACAGCGCGCCCACCTCGGCGGCGTCGACCTCGCCTCCCTTGATCTTCTGCAGATGGGTATCCGCCGCGTTGGTCTCGATCGAGCGGAAGCGCGCCTTTTCGCCTGCCAGCGCACGGGCTTGGCGCAGGTCGTCGTTGACGAACAGGGCGGCGGCGGTGCGCTGGTTGGAGATAAGCTGGCCCAGCGTGTCGTCCAGGCTGGCGCGCTGCTCGGGCGAAAAGACCCAGCCCTGCTTGCGCAGCTTGGCGATGTGGCTGAGCAGGCCGTGGTTGGCGATGTCGCCGGCATGGCCGATATTGCTGGTGAAGGCCAGAATGTCGTCCAGGCGCTGGATGTCGTCGCGCGTCATGTTCTCCTGGTCCAGGGTGGCCAGGTAGGTGGTGATGGCGTTTTCCAGTTTGTCCAGCGCGGTGTCCAGCTGGCGCGCCTGCACCATGCGGTGGCGGTTGTCGCGCTTGAAGCCGGCGCGGGCGTAGAGCAGCAGCGTCTGCAGCATGTCGGCCATGCGCAGGGCCTCGCGCGCCGCGTTGCCCAGCGCCACGGCGGGCACGTCATGGGCCCATTCGTCCAGGTACTGGGGGCGCGACGGATCGTTCGGATCCGCGCGCTTGGGCAGCCAGCGGGTCAGCAGGGCGGCGTAGGGCGTCAGCAGCGGCAGGAACAGCAGGGCGATGACGGCGTTGAACAGGGTGTGGAAATTGGCCACGGCGCGGGCCGGGTCGGATGCAAGGTCGCTCATCATCGGCTGCAGATAGGGCAGCAGTATCAGCCCGATCAGCACGCCCAGCACCCGCGTCAGCAGGTTGCCCAGCGGCAGGCGGCGGGCGGCGGGGTCGTCGCCGGTCACGCCTTCGATCATGGGGTTGATGGCGGTGCCCAGGTTGGCGCCCAGCACCAGCGCGAATGCGACGTGCGGGGCCACCATGTGGTGGCTGGCCAGGGACATGACCAGCACCACCACGGCCACGCTGGAATGCGCCGCCCAGGTGAAGGCGGCCGCCAGCAGCACGGTGGCCACCGGCTGGGTCGACAGCGCGTCCAGGATCATGCCCAGCATGGGGGCGGTCTGGAACGGCTGGAACAGTTCGACCAGCTGGTGCAGCGACAGCAGCAGCAGCCCCAGGCCGATGAAGACGCGGCCCAGGTCGCGCGTGCGCCCCGGCGGATAGCGGCGGAACATCCACACCCCCGCCAGGATCAGGATGGGGGCGAGCGAGGTCAGGTCGAAGGACAGCAGCTGGACGATCAGCGTGGTGCCGACGTTGGCGCCCAGCATGGCGGCCAGGGCCGGCGCCAGGCCGACGACCCCGCCGGCCGCGAAGCCGGTGATCATCAGGCCGGTAGCCGTGCTGCTTTGCAGCGCGGCGGTGATGCCCAGCCCGGCGGCGAAGGCCCGCAGCCGTGTGCCGAGCGCCTTGCCCAATGCCGCGCCCAGCGCGGCCCCGAAGGCGCGCTGCACGCCTGTTTGGACCATGTGCACGCCCCACAGCAGGAGGGCGACGTAGCCGGCGAAGTCAAGCAGGGTAATGAGTCCGGACATCCTGGCGTGTTTCCATTCTTTTATGACAAGTAATAATTCTGTAATGATCGCATGCGCGGCGTGGGCGGGGGAACCTGTCCCCGCAATACAGCATACGCCTGCCGGGCCTGCTGCGCGCTGGCTGGCCTACGCGTATCATTGCTTCATCATTTGCTGATGCACTGGAGTGTTGCGTGGCCGTTTCCGTATTCGACCTGTTCAAGATAGGCATAGGCCCGTCTAGCTCCCATACGGTGGGGCCCATGCGGGCCGCCCTGTTGTTCGCGCAAGGCCTGGAACGCGATGGGCTCATGCCCAGCGTGGCCTCGGTGCGGGCCGAGCTCTACGGCTCGCTGGGCGCCACGGGCAAGGGCCACGGCACCGACAAGGGCGTGCTGCTGGGCCTGATGGGCGAAGCGCCCGACACCGTCGATCCGGCCGCCATCGCCGGCATGATCGCGTCGGTGCGGGCCAGCCGCCAATTGCCGCTGCTGGGGCGCCATCCGGTTCCTTTCATCGAAAAGGAACACATGATGTTCTACCGCCGCGAAGCCATGGCGGAACATCCTAACGGCATGAAGTTTCACGCCTTTGACGCCAACGGCGAGTCGCTGCGCGAGGCCCGCTACCTGTCGGTGGGCGGCGGTTTCGTGGTGACGGCCGGCGCGTCCAACAGCCAGGTCATCGCCGCGCACGACCAACTGCCGTACCCGTTCCGCATGGGCCGCGAACTCATGTCCATGTGCCGCGAAAACGGCCTGACGGTGGCGCAGCTGATGATGAAGAACGAGCTGACCTGGCGCGACGAGGCCGAGGTGCACGCCGGGTTGGACCGCATCTGGCAGGTGATGCAGGACTGCGTGTCGCGCGGCTGCGGCATCAATTACCCGGAAGCCGACGGCGAGCTGCCCGGCCCCTTGCGCGTGCGCCGCCGCGCGCCCGAGCTGTACCGCAACCTGACCCAGCGCGCCGAGCGCACGCTGTCCGATCCCCTGTCCGTGATGGACTGGGTCAATCTGTATGCCATGGCGGTCAACGAAGAGAACGCCGCAGGCGGGCGCGTGGTGACGGCGCCGACCAACGGCGCGGCCGGCATCATCCCCGCGGTGCTGCATTACTACGACCGCTTCGTGCCCGGCTCCAACCGCGAGGGCGTGCGCGATTTCCTGCTGACCGCGGCGGCCGTGGGCCTGCTGTACAAGTACAACGCCTCGCTGTCGGGCGCCGAGGTCGGCTGCCAGGGCGAGGTCGGCGTGGCCTGCTCGATGGCGGCCGGCGGCCTGGCCGCGGCCCTGGGAGGCACGGTCGAACAGGTCGAGAACGCGGCCGAGATCGGCATGGAGCACAACCTGGGCCTGACTTGCGACCCCGTGGGCGGCCTGGTGCAGATCCCCTGTATCGAGCGCAACGCCATGGCCTCCATCAAGGCCGTGAACGCCGCCCGCATGGCGCTGCGTGGCGACGGCCAGCATTACGTGTCGCTGGATTCGGTCATCAAGACCATGCGCGAAACCGGCGCCGACATGAAGACCAAGTACAAGGAAACCGCGCGCGGCGGGCTGGCGGTGAACATCGTCGAGTGCTGACCGGTCTGCGCGGCGCGCGCCCAAGAAAAAGCCCCTCCGCGGAGGGGCTTTTTGCTGGCCGCAAGGCTTAGATCACGCGGGCATTCTGCAGCGCGGCGATGCGGGCCGGGATCGGCGGGTGCGAGGCGAACATGGCGGCCAGGCCGCCCTTGCCGGTGATGCCCGAGGCCTCGAAGGACTTCGGCAGTTCGCCCGGCTCCAGGCCGCCGAGGCGGGCCAGGGCGCGGATCATGGGTTCGCGGGCGCCCATCAGGTGGGCCGAGCCGGCGTCGGCGCGGTATTCGCGCTGGCGCGAGAACCAGGCCACGATGATCGAGGCCAGCACGCCGAAAATGATTTCACAGACCAGCACGGTGATGTAGTAGCCCGGGCCGATGCCGCGTTCGTTCTTGAACACCACGCGGTCGATGAAGTAGCCGACCACGCGCGCCAGGAACACGACGAAGGTGTTCACCACGCCCTGGACCAGGGTCAGCGTGACCATGTCGCCGTTGGCGATGTGGGCGACTTCGTGGGCCAGCACGGCGGCGACTTCTTCTTCGCTCATGCTTTCCAGCAGGCCGGTCGACACGGCGACCAGGGAGTCGTTCTTGAACGCGCCGGTGGCGAAGGCGTTGGGCGCGCCTTCATAGATGGCGACTTCCGGGCGGCCGATGCCGGCGCGGTCAGCCAACTGGTGCACGGTGTCGACCAGCCAGGCTTCGCGCTGGTTGCGGGGCGAGTTCGGGTCCAGCACCTGGGCGCCGGTGCTCCACTTGGCCATGGGCTTGCTGATCAGGAGCGAGATGATCGCGCCGGTGAAGCCCACCACGACCGAGAAGATCAGCAGGGCGTTGAAGTTCAGGCCGTTGGCGGTGATGTAGCGGTCCACGCCCAGGATGCGCAGCGTGGCCGACAGCACCAGCATGACAGCCAGGTTGGTGATGACGAAAAGGACAATGCGTTTCATGTTTTTTGTGTTCCTCTGCGAGCAGGATATGCCGGGATTCGACACTGCCGCGGCCCGCCAGTTCCCCGACTTGCGGCGCCGCTTTCGATGACGGAGAGTATAGTATCGCTTTCCCTTAGTTCCTCTCACTTTTCCCTTAGCGTAGACCCCCATGCAGGCACTCTGGATGTTGCTGGCGTCCGCCATGTTCGCCATCATGGGTTCGTTCGTGAAGCTCGGCACCGAACACGGCGCCTCGCTGCCGCAAGTCGTGCTCTTTCGCGGATTGCCGTCGGTCATTCTGCTGCTGATCTGGGCCCGCGCCGGCCGCCAGTCCATCATCCCCGTCAGCTGGAAACTCCACCTGTGGCGCAACCTGTCCGGCGTCACCTCGATGTGGCTGGGCTTCTTCGCCATCGCCCATCTGCCCCTGGCCACGGCCACCAGCCTGAACTACACGGCGCCCCTGTTCATTGCCTGTTGGATGCTGGGCTGGGGCGGCGCGCAGCGGGATTCCGTGCGCATCGTGGCGGTGGCCCTGGGTTTTCTGGGCGTGATCGCCGTGCTGCGTCCCAGCATCAACGAGGACCAGTGGCTGGCCGCCTTGCTGGGCATGACCGCCGGCGCCATGTCGGCCATCGCCATGATGCAGATCCGCCAGTTGGGCCGGGTCGGCGAACCCGAATGGCGCACCGTGCTGTTCTTCTCCGTGGCCGTTTGCGTGTCCAGCCTGGCCGGCCTGTTGTTCGAGGGCTGGGGCCACGCCGACTGGACCGGCTATCTGTCGCTGCTGGGCGTGGGTGTGACGGGCTTGTTCGGCCAGTTGGCCATGACCCGGGCCTTCGGCCTGGGGTCGGCGCTGCTGACGGCGGCGCTGCAGTACAGCACCATCATCTTCGCGGCCTTGCTGGGCATGGGTGTCTGGGGCGAGCAGTTGGATGCTCTGGCCTGGGCCGGCATGGGCCTGATCATTTTCGCGGGGCTGTTGTCGATCTGGCGCACCATGCGCGACCCCAAGCCGGCCTGAACCGCGGTATCCACGCACCATTACGGGAGCACACCGAATGACGATGACCCTGATTTCCGCCGCCGATCTGGCCGCGCGCTTGAATGCGCCCGACGTGCGCGTGTTCGACGTGCGCCACGACCTGACCAACCACGCGGCGGGGCGTCAGGCCTATGACGCAGGCCACATCGCCGGCGCTCGGTACCTGGACCATGAAACCGAACTGGCCGCGGCCCGCACTGGCAAGAACGGCCGTCATCCGCTGCCCTCGCGCGCAGAATTCGGCGCGCTCATGGCCGCCCACGGCGTGACGCCCCAAACCCTGGTGGTGGTCTACGATGCCAGCGGCGGCATGTACGCCGCGCACCTGTGGTGGATGCTGCGCTGGCTCGGCCATGATCAGGTCGCGGTGCTGGACGGCGGCTGGCAGGCCTGGACCGCGGCCGGGCTGCCGACCACGACCGAAACCGCTGCCGCCGTGCGCGCTGGGCAGCCGGTCGAGCCGGGCCCCTCGTTGGCCGGTTCGGTGGACGCCCAGGCGGTGCTGGACAATATTTCCCGCCAGGCCTTCACCGTGATCGACGCGCGCGCGGCCAACCGCTATCGCGGCGAGGTCGAGCCCATGGACCCGGTGGCCGGGCACATCCCGGGCGCGCTGAACCGTCCCAACGGCGAGAACCTTCAGGCCGACGGCCGCTTCAAGCCGGCCGCGCAGTTGCGCGAGGAATTCGCCGGCCTGCTGGACGGCCGCGATCCGGCCGCCATCGTGCATCAGTGCGGCTCGGGTATCACGGCCTGCCACAACCTGCTGTCCATGGAGATCGCCGGCCTGTCGGGTTCGCGGCTGTATCCGGGCTCCTGGAGCGAGTGGTGCAGCGACCCGTCGCGCCCGGTGGCCAAGGGCGCGTAGGTTGTTACCGTCTGGATCGGCCGGCAGGCCCGGACGCCTTGCCGTCCGGGAACACTCTTGAAGCCAGAAAGTCCACCAGCGCCCGCACTTTAGGCGACGGGTGTTTGCTGGCGGGCCAAAGCATATGAAAGACGTTGGTGCGCTCCGCTTGCCCCGCCAGGACCGGCACCAGGCTGCCGTCCGCCAGCGGCTCGCGGATGGCGAAGTCCGGCAGATAGGCGATACCCAGCCCTTGCAGCGCGAAGCAGGTACGCGTTTCGATGTTGTTGCAGATCATCGAGACCGGCAGTTGCAGTTCGGGCTCGCCGGCCGCTTGCCGCAAGGCCCAGGCCTCCAGCTTGCCGCTGCTGGGAAAGCGGTAGTGCAGGCAGCTGTGATGCAGCAGATCGGCGGGCGCCTTGGGCGTACCCCGGCTGGCCAGGTAGGCGGGCGAGGCGACCAGCAAGATCTGGAAGCTGCCCAGGCGGCGGGCCGATAGCCGGGAGTCGGCCGGCTCGCCCGTGCGCACGACGGCATCGAAACCCTCTTCGATCACATCCACCATGCGGTCGGTGAAATCCAGGTCGAGTTCGATCTCGGGATACTCGCGCATGAACTCGCCCAGCACCGGCAGCACCAGCCCGCTGACCAGCGGCAGGCTGACGCGCAGGCGTCCGCGCGGCGCGGCGGCCGCTTGCGACAATTCCAGTTCGGCCGCTTCGATCTCGGCCAGGATGCGGCGGCTGCGTTCCAGGAATAGCGCGCCCTCGGCCGTCAGGGTGACGCTGCGCGTGCTGCGGTGGAACAGGCGCACCCCCAGCTTTTCTTCCAGCCGCGCCACGCTCTTGCCGATGGCGGATGCCGATACGCCGAGCAGCCGGCCGGCGGCGACGAAGCTGCGTGTTTCGGCCACCTGCACGAACACCACAAAGCCATTGAGGCTATCCATCTATTATTTCCTTGATTGCGGACATCCAGTTCCGCATAAGAAGGAAATGTAGCCTACTTTTTCTTTAATCTCGGGGCTTATATCGTCTCGGCACCAAGCTTCAATTCAGGTGTCCAGCATGAAAAATTCCACGAAATCCCTGCGCCCGCGCCCTGCGCCCGGGCATCCCGCCGCCGCCGGTCGCGATCGCCTGCCGCTGGGCTCGCTGCTGGCGCTGGCCATGGCGGGCTTCATCACCATCCTGACCGAGGCGCTGCCGGCCGGGCTGTTGCCGCAGATGGCGCAGGGCCTGGCCGTGTCGCAGGCCCGCATCGGCCAGACCGTCACGATTTATGCAATCGGTTCGCTCGCGGCGGCGATCCCGCTGGTCGCCGCCACCCAGGGTGTGCGGCGGCGTCCGCTGCTGCTGGCGGCGATCGCCGGATTCGTGCTGGCCAATACGGTGACCGCGCTGTCTTCCAGCTATGTGCTGACCCTGGCCGCGCGCTTTCTGGCCGGCGTGTCGGCGGGGCTGTTGTGGGCGCTGCTGGCGGGCTACGCCGCGCGCATGGTGCCTGCGCACCAGCAGGGCCGCGCGATCGCGGTGGCGATGCTGGGCGCGCCGCTGGCGCTGTCGCTGGGGGTGCCGGCCGGAACCTTCCTGGGCGCGCTGTGGGGCTGGCGCATCGGCTTTGGCATCATGAGCCTGCTGGCGGTGCTGCTGATGATCTGGGTGCGCCTGCGGGTGCCAGACTTCGCGGGACAAGCCCGGGGCAAGCAACTGCCGTTGCGGCGCGTGTTCCTGCTGCCCGGCGTGCGTGCGGTGCTGTTCGCGGTGCTGGCTTTCGTCCTGGCGCACAACATCCTCTATATCTACATTGCGCCGTTCCTGGCATCGCTGGGGATGGCCGCAAGCACCGAGCTGGTGCTGCTGGTGTTCGGACTGAGTTCCATCGTCGGCATCTGGGTGGTGGGGGCGCTGATCGACCGCCATTTGCGCGTGTTGACCCTGGCCTGCATCAGCCTGTTCGGCCTGGCCGCGATGGCGCTGGGCATCGCGGGCGACATGCCGGCCATGCTCTATCTGGCGGTGGGCGCCTGGGGCGTGGCCTTTGGCGGCTCGCCGACGCTGTTCCAGACTGCGTTGGCCAAGACGGCCGGCGACGCCGCGGACGTTGCGCAGTCCATGCTGGTCACCGCCTGGAATACGGCGATTGCCGCGGGCGGCATTGTCGGCGGTGTGCTGCTCGAACGCCTGGGCGTCGCGGCGTTCGTGCCGGCGCTGCTGGCGTTGCTGGCGGCCACCCTGGCGGTCGCCAGGGCCGCCAGGACGCACGGCTTTCCCGCCAGCCCTACCAGATGGCAGCCAGCTTGACCCGTCCCGAGATGCTCTCGGCGATCTCCAGGAAGTGGTCCAGCGGTGGCGTGGCCAGGCCCGGAACCTTGGCCATGTCGTCCCAACGCCTCAGGCGGATCGCGTCCGGCGCGCCCGGCATGCTCGCGAAATCCACCGCCTGGCCCGCATCGAAACTGCCCCCCTGCAGCGCCAGGCTGCGTTTCGAATCCTCCGAGAGCGACGCTTCATATTGCGGTTCCACATAGCAGAGGTAGCGCTTGGCCTCCACGTGCAGCCGGATCGGGTCCAGCACGGCCGGGCTGAACAGGCCGCGCAGGAAGGGCAGCACGAAGTACTGGTGCTTGTCGTCGAGGCCGCGCAGCGTGGGCGTGCCCGGCCGGTCGGCGATGAGATGGCCCAGGTCGTGCAGCAGGCAGGCGGTGATCAGGTGGGCGCCAGCGCCGTTGCGTTCGGCCAGCGCCGCGGTCTGCAACGCATGCCGCAGGTGGCTGACGGATTCGCCGTCATAGGCGCGGTGTCCGCGTTCCAGGAAAATCTGCTCGATATCTTGCAAGGTCAAGGCCATGGTTGTCTCCTGAGTGGCCGCATAGGGGAGGGGCGGCGCTCAGCCCGCGGCTGGCGCCATCTCCAGAAAGCGCGCGATCAGCTGCACCGGTTGGCGCTCGCGCAGGCAGTACAGGTATTCGTGCATCACGATGGCGGCGCCCTCGATGTCCAGCGCCGCCAATTCGGGATGGGAAGGAATCTCGCGCGAAGGAATCAGGCTGATTCCCAGTCCGCACAGAATGGCTTGGCGGATGGACTCGCGGCTGCCGATCTCCAGCGTGCGGCTTACCGTGACGCCGGCCGCCTGCAAGGCGTCCTCCGTCAGTTGCCGCGTCATGGAGCCGGGTTCGCGCAACAGCAGCGCGTGTTCGGCCAGGTCGGCCAGGCGGACCTGGCCCTGGCGTGCCAGGGGGTGGTCGCGCTGCGCCACCACCCGGATGGGGTCGGCGGCGATCATGCGCCGGTATAGATGCTTGTCATCCATCAGAAAGGATGACGTGGCAATCTCGATGCGATAGTCATGCAGCGCGTGCAGCATGGTCTGCGAATTGCCGATGGTCAGCGTCAGGTCTATGCCGGGGTAGCGCTGGTTGTAGGCGCGCACCGTGTCCATGATGTAGTAGGGGCCGGTGGCGCCGATGCGCAGATTGCCTTCGCGCAGGTCGCTGGCGTCGCGCAGCCGGAAGTCGATCTCGGTTTCCTGCTGCACCAGCTTCTCCACCATGGGCATCAGGCTGTGGCCGGCGTCCGACAGACGCATGCCGCGCCCCTGGCGGTGGAACAGCTCGACGCCGTAACGCGACTCCAGCTGGCGCAGTTGCCCCGTCACTGTGGGCTGGCTGACGCCCAGTTGGGCGGCGGCCTTGGTGACGGTGCCGCAGCGGGCCACGGCATAGAAGGATTTGAGTTCGGCGACGAGCACGATGGTGGGGGGGGGACGGATGGACGCAATGCGCAAGACCGCCAGTACACCAAAATAATTTGATGTTTTTATTACTGCATTTGCGCGAAGTGTCATAAACACTCAATACGCGTCTTCCATACTGCCTTCGTTCCCAAACCGGAGGCCCCATGGCCGAACGCGATACCGCATTTCTCTCTGTCAGGCATCTGGTGAAGCGCTTTGGCAGCCATACCGCGCTGTCGGACGTCTCGCTCGACATCCGCGCCGGGGAGCTGGTGTGCCTGCTGGGCCCCTCGGGTTGCGGCAAGACCACCTTGCTGCGCGCCATCGCCGGCCTGGAACGCCAGGACAGCGGCGCCATCGTGCTGTCCGGCCGCGACATCTCGCACGCCGAGCCGCAGGCGCGCGACTACGGCATCCTGTTCCAGTCGTATGCGCTGTTCCCCAACCTGACCGTGGCCCAGAACGTGGCCTACGGCCTGAGCGGCAAGCGCGCACACCGCAACCATGTCGCCAGCCGAGTCGAGGAAATGCTGACGCTGGTCGGCCTGACCGGCGCGGCCGAAAAATACCCGGGACAGATCTCCGGCGGGCAGCAGCAGCGCGTGGCCCTGGCGCGCGCGCTGGCGCCGTCGCCGTCCCTGCTGCTGCTGGACGAGCCCATGTCGGCGCTGGATGCCCGCGTGCGCGAGCATCTGCGCATCGAACTGCGGGCCCTGCAGAAGCGCCTGTCCATCACCACGCTGATGGTCACGCACGATCAGGAAGAGGCCATGGTGATGGCCGACCGCATCGCGGTCATGAATGGCGGCATCATCGAGCAGTACGGCACGCCGCGGGAACTCTACCGTCAGCCCGGCTCGGCCTTCATCGCCGATTTCGTGGGCGAGGCGAACTGGCTGCCGTTCGAACGCGTGGACGCGCACCGCGCCCGCGTCGGACGCCAGGAGCTGGCCGTGGACGAGGCGCTGGACGCCGCCAGCGGCAAGCTGTTCGTGCGCCCGGAGGCGGTGCGCGTCAGCACCGCGCGCCCGGACCAGCCCAACGCCATGCTGGCCGACGTGCTGGACGGCGTGTTCCTCGGCCGCGGCTACCGCCTGGCGCTGCGCCTGGAAGGCGTGCCCGGCAGCACGGTGCATTCCATCGTGTCCCCCGAAATCGGAGACGCCCTGTTGGGTCCCCATGCTGCCAGCCGTTGCTGGGTGGAGCTGCCGCGCCATGCGATACGCGCCTACGCTTGATCCGGCCATGAACCGTTCCCCTCATGCGTCCGCGCCGGCGGCTGGAAGCATCGCGGCGTCCGCGCCGGCGCTGGGCCGCTGCCCGCTGCCGGCCTGGATCGGCGCCTTGGGCTTGAGCGCCGGGCAGGGCGCCTTGGCGCTGGGCCTGCTGCTGTTCCTGGCGCTGCCCCTGGCCGCCATCCTGCTCAAGTCCGTGACCGACAGCGACGGCGCCTGGGCTGGCGTGTCGGTGCTCGCCGGCATCATCGGCGGCGACGGCTTCATGGCCATGGTCGCGCGCAGCCTCGCGGTGGGCCTCGTGACCACGCTGCTGGTGGTGCCCTGCGCCTATGGCTTCGCCTACGGCCTGACGCGCACGCGCCTGCCCGGCAAGGGCCTGCTGCGCACCGTCGCCTTGCTGCCGCTGCTGGCGCCGTCGCTGCTGCCCGGCATTGCGCTGGTGTATCTGCTGGGCAACCAGGGCCTGCTCAAGGGCCTGACCGGCGGCGCGACCATCTACGGTTTCTGGGGCATCGTCGTGGGCGAGGCGTTCTATACCTTTCCGCACGCGCTCATGATCCTCCTGACCGGGCTGGCCCTGGCCGACGGCCGCCTCTATGACGCCGCGCGCGCCATGGGCGCGGGCCCTTGGCGCACCTTCCTGACGGTGACGCTGCCGGGCACCCGCTATGCCGTGTTCTCCGCCTGCTGCGTGGTCTTCACGCTGACGGTGACCGACTTCGGCGTGCCCAAGGTCGTGGGCGGCGATTACAACGTGCTGGCGATGGAGGCCTACAAGGCCGTGGTTGGCCAGCAGAACTTCCCCAAGGGCGCGGCCATCGGCATCCTGCTGCTGTTGCCCGCGATCCTGACCTTCGCGCTGGACCGCCGGCTGCGCGCCCGCCAGGGCGCCCAGCTGAGCGGCCGGGCCCAGCCCTACGCCGCGGGCGTCAACCGGCGCCGTGATGCGGCGTTCCTGGTGCTGGCCGGCGTGCTGGCGGCGTTTCTGTTGCTGATCATCGGCGTGGCGGTGTGGGCGTCCTTCGTCAAGATGTGGCCCTACAACCTGTCGATGTCGCTGCGTTCGTATGACTTCGACAATATGGACGGCGGCGGCTGGCTGGCCTGGCGCAACAGCCTGCAGCTGGCGTTCTGCACCGCCTTGGCCGGCACGGCCGTGGTCTTCACGGGCGCCTGGATGATGGAAAAAGTGCCTGCGCGCGGCACGCTGACGCGGGGCTTGCGCGGCATGGTCGGCATGCTGGCGCTGATGCCCATGGCCGTGCCCGGCCTGGTGCTGGGCCTGGGCTACATCTTCTTCTTCAACAGCCTGATGAATCCGCTGAACGTGCTGTACGGCACCATGCCGCTCTTGGTCCTGTGCACCATCGTCCACTTCTACACCAGCGCGCACCTCACGGCCGCCACCGCGCTCAACGCGCTGGACCCCGAGTTCGAAGCGGCCTCCGCGTCGCTCAAGGTGCCGCGCCTGACGACCTTTCTGCGCGTGACGCTGCCGATGTGTCTGCCGGCGGCGCTGGATGTGGCTCGCTATCTGTTTGTTTCCGCCATGACGACGGTGTCCGCGGTCGTGTTCCTGTACAGCCCTTCGACGGTGCTGGCCGCGGTCGCGGTGCTGAACATGGACGACGCCGGTTTCATCGGCCCCGCCGCCGCCATGTGCACCGTGATCATGGCCAGCTCGGCCGTCGCCGCCCTGGTCCTGCACCTGGCCAGCCGCGCGCTGGTGGCGCGCAGCCAGGCCTGGCGCCGCCCCGCGGCCCATTGAACGATTTTTCAAGGATGATCCTCATGACTGTTTCGCCTTTGCCCGTCCGCCTGGAAGCGGTGATCTTCGACTGGGCCGGCACGCTGGTCGACTTCGGCTCCTTCGCGCCCACCAAGGTGTTCGTGGACGCCTTCTCGCAGTTCGGCGTGGAGATGTCGCTGGCGCAGGCCCGCGGCCCCATGGGCATGGGCAAGTGGGACCACATCCGCACGCTCTGCAATGACGCCGTCATCGCCGGCCAGTACCAGGCCCAGTTCGGCCGCCTGCCCACCGATGACGACGTGACCGCCATCTACGAGCGCTTCCTGCCGATGCAGCTGGACAAGGTCGCCCAGTATTCGGCGGCGATCCCCGGCGCGGCCGAACTGCTGCGCGCCCTGCGCCAGCACGGCCTGAAGATCGGCTCGTGCTCGGGCTATCCCGCCAGCGTCATGCGCCGCGTGGTGGAGCGCGCCGCCTCCGAAGGCCTGGAGCCCGATTGCATCGTCGCCAGCGACGACGTGCCGCGCGCGCGCCCGGCGCCCGCGATGGCGCTGAAGAACGTGGTCGAGCTGGGCATCTCCGATGTCGCCGCCTGCGTCAAGGTCGACGACACCGCGCCCGGCATCGAAGAAGGACGCCGCGCCGGCATGTGGAGCGTCGGCCTGCTGCTGTCGGGCAATGCCGCCGGCCTGACGCTGGAGGAATACCTGAGCCTGGACGACGCGGGCCGCCAGAAGGCGCGCACCGCCGCCAGCCTGGAGCTGTCGCCCGCCGCGCCGCACTACCTGATCGACACTGTCGCCGACCTGCCCGGCGTGATCGCCGACATCGAATCCCGCTTGTCCGCAGGCCAGCGCCCCTAGACCCTCTACGACCTGTCTGCACCGCCTGACGGGGCCGGTTCCGGCCAGCCCCGGGGCCTTTCTCAGCCTTTTTCCGCCTACCCACGGAGTACTTCATGAATCGCTACAAGCTGCTTGCACTGGCCGCCGCCCTGACGGGCGTGATGGGCGCCGCCTCCGCCGAGACCACGCTGACGGTCTACACCGCGCTCGAAGCCGACCAGATCAAGGCCTACCAGGCCGCATTCGAGAAGGCCAATCCCGACATCAAGATCCAGTGGGTGCGCGACTCCACCGGCATCATCACCGCCAAGCTGCTGGCCGAAAAGAACAACCCCAAGGCCGACGCCGTATGGGGCCTGGCCGGCACCTCGCTGGGCCTGATGGACAAGGAAGGCATGCTGCAGCCCTACGCCCCCAAGGGCCTGGACCAGATCGCCGCCAACATGCGCGACGCCAAGGCCGAGCCCAGCTGGGTCGGCATGGACGGCTTCGCCGCCGCCATCTGCTTCAACACCATCGAAGCCGAAAAGCAGAAGCTGCCCAAGCCCACCTCGTGGCAGGATCTGACCAAGCCGGTGTACGCCGGCAAGATCGTGATGCCGAACCCCGCTTCGTCGGGCACCGGCTTCCTGGACGTCAGCGCCTGGCTGCAGATCTTCGGCGAAGAGAAGGGCTGGGCCTACATGGACGCCCTGCACAAGAACATCGGTTCGTACACGCACTCGGGCTCCAAGCCGTGCAACATGGCCGCCGCCGGCGAATTCCCGATCGGCGTGTCGTTCGACTACCGCGCCGCCAAGCTGAAGGCCGACGGCGCGCCGGTCGAAGCCGTGTTCCCCTCCGAAGGCCTGGGCTGGGAAGTCGAAGCCACCGCCATCATGAAGGGCACCAAGAACCTCGAAGCCGCCCGCAAGCTGGCCGACTTCTCCGCCAGCCGCGAGGCCAACGAGCTGTACAAGGCCAACTTCGCCGTGCTGGCCATCCCGTCGATCGCCACGTCCAATCCGAACCTGCCGGCCGACCTGATGCAGCGCATGATCAAGAACGACTTCACCTGGGCCGCCACCAATCGCGACCGCATCATCGCCGAGTGGACCAAGCGCTACGACGGCAAGTCCGAGCCGAAGAAGAAGTAAGTCCGTCTGACCGCGGCGGCGCCGGCCGCCGCCGCACCCCGGGGGCGCCCGCCAGGGCGGCTCCCGCCGCATTCCTCTTGCAATGTTCCACAGATGAAAAATTTCGACGTAGTCGTGGTGGGCGCCGGCATGCTGGGCATCGCCCACGCCTGGGCGGCCGCCAAGCGCGGCCTGTCGGTGGCCGTGATCGAGCGCAGCCGCCAGGCGCATGGCGCCACCATCCGCAATTTCGGCCAGGTCATCGTGACGGGCCAGGCGCCCGGCATGATGCTGTCGCACGCCCAGCAGGCGCGCGAGCTGTGGCTGGAACTGGCGGGCCGCGCGGGCTTCCATGTGCGCGCCAACGGCGCCCTGGTGCTGGCGCGCAATGCCGCAGAGGCGGACGTGCTGCAGGAATTCGCCGACACCCGCATGCGTCAGGAGGGCTATCGCGCCAATCTGCTGTCGGGCAGCGAGGTGGCCGCGCTATACGGCGGCCAGCTGGCGCATCACTGCGCGGGCCTGCAAGGCCATGACGACCTGCAGATCTATTCGCGCGAGGCGCTGCCAGCCATCACGCGCTACCTGGCGGAGTCGCTGGGCGTGCAGTTCATCACAGGCACGCTGGCGCGCGCGGTCGAGGGCGGGCTGGTGTGCACCTCGGCGGGCGAGTTCAAGGGCGGGCACGTGTTCGTCTGCCCCGGACACGATTACCTGACCCTGCTGCCTGAGCGCTTTGCGCCGATGAGCCTGGAGGTCACGCGCCTGCAGATGCTGCGCGCCGCGTTCGAAACCCATCCCATCGCGCTGGACCGTCCCTTGCTGACCGGCCTGTCCTGCGTGCACTACGGCGCGTTCTCGGATCTGCCGTCGGCGCTGGCGCTGCGCGATGTGATCCAGGCGCGCACGCCCATGCTGCTGGAAAACGGCATCCACCTGCTGATCAGCCCCACGCCATATGGCGAACTGATCATCGGCGATTCGCACCGCTACGGCCAGGACGCGCCGCCGTTCAACGACGAGGCGGTCGACAACGCCATGCTGGACCTGGCGACCCAGGCCCTGGGCGCGCGCCTGCGGGTGCTGGAGCGCTGGCAGGGCGTCTACGGCGCGCATGGCCCGGCGCCATTCTCGGTCATGCCGGTCGATCCGGCCACGACCGTGGCGGTGATGCACTCGGGAGTGGGCATGACGGTGGGCCTGGCCATCGGCGAACGCACCGTGGCGGGCGTGCTGGGCCGCTGATCGCAGCAGCCGGAAAGAAGAAGAAAGGCCTCGCATACGCGAGGCCTTTCTGCATGGGAACGGCGCCGAAGCCAGGTTTCAGACCCGCTCCTGCATGATGCGGCGATACCACTCATGGAAGTGCTGCATGCCGTCTTCCATGGGCGACTGATAAGGGCCGGTTTCGTTCACGCCGCGCAGCATCAAGGCCTTGCGACCCGCGTCCATGCGTTCGGCGATCTCGTCGTCCTCGATGGCCGTTTCCATGTAGGCGGCGCGCTGCGCCTCGACGAATTCGCGCTCGAAGGCGGCGATTTCCTCGGGATAGTAGAACTCGACCACGTTCACCGTTTCCTGCGGACTCTTGGGATACAGCGTGGAGAGCACCAGCACGTGCGGATACAGCTCGATCATGTGGGTCGGGAAGTACGTGACCCAGACCGCGCCGAAATCCGGCGCGTCGCCGTCGCGGAACGCCAGCAGGCGGTCGTGCCACTGCTTGTACACGTCGGACCCCGGCTGCGCCAGGGCGTTGTGCACGCCGACCTTCTGCAGGCTGTACCAGTCGTTGAATTCCCAGCTCAGGTCGTCGCAGGTGACGAAGCGGCCCAGGCCCGGGTGGAACGGACCGACGTGGTAATCCTCGAGGTAGACCTCGATGAAGGTCTTCCAGTTGTAGTTGCACTGGTGCACTTCGACGTGGTCCAGCACGTAGTCGCCGAAGTCGAATTCCGGACGCGAGAACAGCGGCGCCATGTCGGCGGCCGGATCGCGCGGGCCTTCGAACAGCAGGCCATGGCAGTCGCGCAGGCGGAATTTCTGCAGGTTCATGCAGGGCGTGGTGGCGAACTGGGGCGCGCCCAACAACTCGCCCTGGTTGTTGTACGTCCAGCGATGCAAGGGGCAGACGATATTGCCGCCGGTTGCCTTCAGGTTGCCATGCGTATTGCAGTTGCCGGCCACATTGCCGGTCTCGCCGCCAAGCATCAAAGCCTGGCGGTGGCGGCAGACATTTGAGATGAGTTCGACGCCTTGCTGGTTGCGAACCAGCACGCGTCCTCCGTCTTCCTGGACCAACGTACGCCAATCCCCGATTTCGGGCACCACTTTCTGGTGGCCGACGTATTGTGAGGATTGCTTGAAAATGAGTTCTTGCTCGCGGGCAAAGAGGGCTTCGTCAAAATACGCGCTGACGGGTAGCTGGGTGCGAGCTGGCACTACATGTGCCATCCGACCGATGTCGGTCATGATTCCCCCCGCTCGGATAAAAAAGCCAGGACGGATGAGCTTTTGCCTGGCGGCTTTGATATCCGCTGGGTGAAGTCCGTTCTGGCGCGAAGAAAAATCGGTGTCTGGCCGATCAAATAAGCCGTGAATTGTACCCCAAGCCCTTACCCCGCGCCCGTGAAGATCTGCGAAGCTTGGTGAAGTTATGCCGGAGCCGAATTACACGCATTGCGCGGGGCATAACCCCTTGACGATGCAGGTCTTTCAGACGAAGCGGCGCGTGGCCGGATGCCGTCTCAGCAGCCAGCTGCTGGCCGCCGACAACACGAACACGCCGGCGGCCAGCACGGGCAGCGTCCAGGCGTCCTCGCGCGCGCCTGTCAGGGCGCCGGCGCGATGCGCCACGTCGAGGAACAGCGGATGGATCAGATAGATGCCGAAGGTCAGCGGCGCCAGCGAGGCCAGCCGCGGCAGGCGCGGCGACGAGACGATCCATTGGAAAGCCGCCAGCGACATGAACGGCACCGTCAGGCTGAAATAGTCGTAGAAGTAGGTGTCCAAGGCGCGGTTGCTCGACATTGCGTACACGCCCAGCGCGGTCGCGGCCACGCTGGCCGCCAGCATCAGGCCGGGGCGCGGGATGCGCATCTGGCCGTCGAAGATCAAGCGGCCCGCCACGAAGTAGCCCAGGTAGGGCAGGAACCAGGTCAGGAAGAAGCCGGCGGGCGCGCCCAGCGCGCGGCGGTACAGCGCGTCCAGGATTGCCACCCCCAGGATGCCGACTACCCACAGCGCGCGGGCGCGCGGCGTGCTGCGCGCATACAGGATGCGCACCAGCGGCGCGAACAGGTACAGGCCCACGATCATGTACAGGTACCACAAGTGGTAGTACGGCTCGCCCTGCACCAGCTTGCGCGGCCAGAACGAAAAATCGATGCGGCCGTCGTCCCACCAGTCCAGCGCCGTGCGCCAGGCCAGATAGAAGAAGGTCCAGAACAAGAGCGGCGCGCAGATCCGCGCCATGCGCCGGCTGTAGAACTGGCGCGCGTCCTGCGGCTTGTCGGGGTCCAGCAGCAGCGCGCCGCTGACCATGACGAACACGGGCACGCACCACCTTGCCGCCGAGTCATACAGGTTGGCGGCCAACCAGGCTCCCCCGCCGTAGATGGCGGGATTGCTGACTATCATGGCCGCGCTGTGCAGCAGCACCACGGCCACCGCCGCCAGCCAGCGGGCGGCGTCCAGGCGCGCGTACTTCTCTTCGATGTAAGGCATCGGGCTCCGGCTAGAGGTTTTTCCCTTTTCACCTTAGCAGCCGTGCGCGCCTGGTTTCTGTTTCGAGGGGTTAGGGCATATCTCGCTTTTTCACGGGATCGCCCGGGACCTCATTGCAGGACGATATTGGCCTGCTTGATCAATTGCGACACGATGGGTTGTTCGGTCTTGATCTGCTTGTCCAGCTCGGCGGCCGTGCCCGAGCGCGGGTCGATGCCCATGTCCAGCATGCGCTTCTTGATGGTTTCGTCCTGCAGGGTCTCGACCAGGGCCTGCTGCAGTTTTTCCATCACCGGGGCGGGCGTGCCCTTGGGCGCCACGAAGCTGAACCAGGCGGTCATGTCGAACGCGGGATAGCCTTGCTCGGCCAGCGTCGCCAGCTTGGGCTGCGTCGCCAGGCGGCCGGGGCTGGTGATGGCGAAGACCTTGACCTTGCCGGCATCGGCCTGCGGCATGCCGGTGGCCACCATGTCGAAGAACAGGTCCACGTCGCCGCTGACCAGGGCGGGCAGGGCCTGGGTCGCGCCCTTGAAGGGCACGTGCAGGATGTCGATGCCCGCGCGCTCCTTGAAGAGTTCGCCCGCCAGGTGCGAGGACGTGCCCGGGCCGAAGGTGGCGAAGGTCAGCTTGCCCGGGTTTTGCTTGGCGTAGGCCACCACGTCCTGGGTGCTGTTGAACGGCCGCTTGGGGCTGGCCAGCAGGACCAGCGGTCCGACGCCCACCATGCCGATGCGGGCGAAACCGTCGGGATCGTAGGGCAGTTCCTTGTACAGATAGCGGTTGGTGACCAGCGTGGAGTTGGTCGCCATCAGGATGGTGTAGCCGTCCGGCGCTTCGCGCGAGACGAAGGCGGCTCCGATGGAGGTGCCGGCGCCCGCCTTGTTCTCGACGATCATGGGCTGGCCCAGCGTCTTGGCCATGCGTTCGGCCAGGACCCGGGTCAGTACGTCGGTGGCGCCGCCGGCGGGGAAGGGCGAGACCACCTTGATCGGCCGGGCCGGATAGGTGTCGGCCTGGGCCCCCAGCGCTGCCGCGCTGAGCAGCAGGGTGGCCAGCAGTTTGAAGCTAGTGCGAATCATGTTTTCCCCTTGAAATCGCGTGCATGAGTGGACGGTCGGGCCTGGCTTGGCGTTGCGGGGCAATGCTTGCCAGGTCTCCTTGGATGGATTAAATTCCGTAAAATGGAATTTAATTTTGTTATTCGAAATAAACTATAAAAACGAAGCGAATAGAAATGCAATCTTTTTCTGACGCCAAGCGCATCGCGCATCCCGCCGCCAAACCGGATGGCAAGGTCGAACTCAGCCTGCCCGCGCGCCGCAAGCGCGCCGCCGGCGCGGGCGAGGGCGCCAATTCGCCCGACTTCATCACGGCGCTGGCGCGCGGGCTGGACGTGCTGCGTTGCTTTCGCCATGGCGTGACGGCTCTGGGCAACCTGGATCTGGCGCGCCTGACCGGCCTGCCCAAACCCACCATCAGCCGCATCACTTACACCCTGACCGAATTGGGGTATCTGCGTTATCACCCGGACACCGGCAAGTACTCGCCCGGCTATGGCGTGTTGGCCCTGGGCTTCGGCCTGCTGGCCGGACTGGAGGTGCGCGAGCTGGCCAAGGCTTCGATGACCGAACTGGCGCGCGCCACCGGCGGCGCCGTGGCCCTGGGCGCCTTCGATGGCGATGCCATGACCTACGTCGAAGCCATCCACGGTTCTTCGGCGCTGTACCTGCGCCTGCCGGTGGGCTATCGCGCCAGCCTGGACAGCGCCATGGGCCGGGCCTATCTGGCCAGCCTGCCGCCCCAGGCCTGCGCCGACGCGCTGGCGCGCCTGGACGAGATGGCGCCGGACGCGGCCGCCATCGAACGCGCCCGCGCGGAATTGCGCGACACGGGCTGCTGTTACGCCATCGGCGAATGGCAGTCGGGGATCAATGCGGTCGCGGTGCCGTTCGCCTCCCTCACGGGCGAGGGCGTCTTCGTCATGAGCTGCGGCGGGCCCGCCAGCTTGCTGCCGGAGGCGGACCTGCGCACGCGCGTGGCCCCGCTGCTGCGGGCCGCCATAGCGGGGCTGGCAGGCGCTCCAGCCTGAGACGCGCGGCGTGTGGCGGCAGGGCCGCCGGCCTTGCGGGTATCTCGTACAATTCACGGATTGATCCACCCCTAGCGCCCTCGGAGACCCGTTTGGCCAAATCTTCACAAGCCGATCCGCAGATCGATGACCGTCCCTTGCCCCAGGATTTCGAAACGGCGCTGGCCGAACTCGAATCGCTGGTAGCGGCCATGGAAGACGGCTCGTTGCCGCTGGAGCAGTCGCTTGCCGCCTACCGGCGCGGCGTGGCGCTCACGCGGGTCTGCCAGGAACGCTTGGCGCAGGCCGAACAACAGGTAAAGGTCCTGGAGGGCGACTTGCTGCGTCCGTTGGACCCGGCGGCGCTGGATGACGAATAAGAACCCAATGAAGCAAATTCAACTCGCCTTCCCGGAATGGCTGCAAGGCCGCGTGCGGCACGTCGAGGACGTGCTGGACGATCTGCTGCCCCCGGCGGATGCGCTGCCCTCCCGGCTGCACGAAGCCATGCGCTATGCCGTGCTTGGCGGTGGCAAGCGGGTGCGCGCCGCGCTGGTCTACGCGGCGGGGCAGGCCTGCCCCGTCAGCGGCAGCGTGCTGGCCGTGCAGGCCTCGCTGGACCGCGCCGCCGCGGCGGTGGAACTGATCCACGCCTATTCGCTGGTGCACGACGATCTGCCCTGCATGGATGACGACACGCTGCGCCGCGGCCGTCCCACCACCCACGTGCAGTTCGACGAGGCCACCGCCATGCTGGCGGGCGATGCGCTGCAGCCGCTGGCGTTCGATCTGCTGGCTTCCATGCCGATCGCGCCCGCGCTGATCGTGCAGGCCACCCAGTCGCTGGCGCGTGCCGCTGGCAGTCAGGGCATGGCGGGCGGCCAGGCCATCGACCTGTTCAGCGTGGGCCGCGCGCTGTCGCGCGACGAACTGCAAACCATGCACAGCATGAAGACGGGCGCCATGCTGGCTTGCAGCGTGGCCCTGGGCGGCATCGTGGCGGGAGCAAGCTCGGCCTCGCGCCAGGCGCTGGACGCCTACGCGCAGGCCATGGGCCTGGCCTTCCAGGTTGTCGACGACGTTCTGGACGTGACCGCGGACAGCGCCAGCCTGGGTAAGACGCCGGGCAAGGACGCCGCCGAGAACAAGCCCACTTATGTTTCGCTTCTGGGGTTGGACGGCGCGCGCGCGTTCGCCCAGGAACTGCGTGAGGACGCGCTGGCCGCCCTGGCTCCGCTGGGCGAGGCCGGATCGCGCCTGGCTGAACTGGCCGACTTCATCGTCCTACGAGACCGCTGAGCCGGGACCAGCCCGGGCTGGAGGCAGGCCGGGCCAACGAACCACATAAAAGCATGACGACAGATTTACTGGACCGCATTCAATCCCCGGCTGACCTCAAACGCCTGGATCGCCGTGAGCTGAAAAGGCTGGCCGACGAGCTGCGCGGCTTCGTGCTGGAGTCGGTGTCCAAAACGGGCGGGCACCTGTCGTCCAATCTGGGCACGGTCGAACTCACCCTGGCCCTGCACCAGGTGTTCGACACGCCGCATGACCGCATCGTCTGGGACGTGGGTCACCAGTCCTACCCGCACAAGATCCTGACCGGGCGCCGCGCCGGCATGGACAAGCTGCGTCAGCAGGGCGGGATTTCGGGCTTCCCGAAACGCAGCGAATCCGAATACGACGCCTTCGGCACCGCGCATTCGTCCACCTCCATCTCGGCCGCGCTGGGCATGGCGGTGGCCTCGCGCAACGCCGGCGTGCAGCGCCAGCACATCGCCGTCATCGGCGACGGCGCGATGTCGGCGGGCATGGCCTTCGAAGCCATGAACAACGCCGGCGTCACGCCCAACATCAACCTGCTGGTGATCCTGAACGACAACGACATGTCGATCTCGCCGCCGGTGGGGGCGCTGAACCGCTACCTGGCGCGCCTGATGTCGGGCCGTTTCTATGCGGCGGCCAAGAACGTCGGCCGCGCGGTGCTGCAGCATGTGCCGCCGGTGCTGGAGCTGGCGCGCCGCTTCGAGGAACATGCCAAGGGCATGGTCACGCCGGCCACGCTGTTCGAGGAATTCGGCTTCAACTACGTCGGCCCGATCGACGGGCACGACCTGGACGCGCTGGTGCCCACGTTGCAGAATCTCAAGGCCCTGGAGGGCCTGCAGTTCCTGCACGTGGTCACCAAGAAGGGCCAGGGCTACAAGCTGGCCGAGGCCGACCCGGTGCTGTACCACGGTCCCGGCAAGTTCGATCCTGCCGTCGGCATCCAGCAATCGAAGGCGCCGGGCAAGCGCA
>JALDYL010000069.1:0-24671 GCA_032153965.1 Achromobacter sp.
CGGTGGCGTTGAGCGAGGCCGCGTCGTTGACGATGGACAGCTTGTCCAGGCGCCATTGGCGGCCGCGCTGCAGATTCGCGCCCTGCACCTGGAGTTCGCCCACATTCTTGCCGTACAGCAGGAATTCCTTGGCCTGCAGGTCGATCGCCGGGATATCGGATAGATCGTTGCCGGAAGACAGCGCCTCGTCGGCCTTGTTGGTGTCGCCCTCGCCGCCCAGCGACAGATGCTTCAGGCGCGCGGTGATCTGGCCGGCGATGGCGCCCGAGGCCTCGCGCCATTCCAGCGAGCCCGTAGCCTGCTTGGACTGCAAATCCACGCGCCATTGCGCGGGTCCCGGCCGGGTCGCGTACAGCGTCAGGTCGTTCAGGGTAAAGCCGCCGGTCCGCAAGACGCCCGCCGCCAGGCTGATGCGTTCGGCCGCGGGCAGCACGGGCTTGGGCGCCGCACGGCCCTTGCCGGCAGGCGCGCTGAAGCCGTCGGACACCGTTTCCCAGGCGTCCATGTCCAGCTCGGGCAGGCTGGCGTTCAGGCTGAAACCGCGTTCCGGCAGGCTCGCGGGACGATTGATGCCCAGCGCGCCGCGCGCGAAATAGGACGGAGTCCCTTCGGACGGCGCCCGCTCGAACAGGGCGTTGACGCCGTCGCCCAGGCTGGCGGTCAGCCAACGCCGGTTCTGCACCCCACGGTCCTGCGCGGGCGACCATTGCACCTTCAGCAACTGGGACGCCTGGGCCGGCTTGCCGACCGGGGCGGGCATGTCGATCGCCATGCCCACCAGATCGGATTCCACGGAGATGTCCACCGCGCCGCCGCGCTGATAACCCACCCTGCCCTTGTAGGCGGCCTTGCCCGAGAAGCGCGACATGGACGGCGTGTTGCTCAGTTGAGTCAGCGCCGGCCCGGCCAGCGTGCCCTCAAAGCGCAGCGCGTCCGTGCTCTGCGCCAGGCGCCCGTATATCCGCGCCGGGCCGCCCAGGAATTGGGCCCGCAGGTCCTTGGCCTCGACGCCCTTCTCCGAGAACGCCAGGTCGCCGTGCATCTGGCTGAGCAGCGGCATCTCCGGCATGAAGGTGAAAGTGTTGCCCCCGAACAGGATGTTCCCCTGCACCTCGGTGTCATCGGTGTTCAGCAGGGGCACCTTGAGCTTGAGCCTCACCCGCCAGTCGCCGGTGCCGCGCGCCTCGTCCAGGGCGCCGTCCAGCAGCTCGCCCAAGGGCGAGTTGGCTGCCAGCGCCAGATAGGCCGGTACGGTGCCGGCGGTCTCGCCGGTCAGCAGCAGCTCGGAATTCTCTTCCATGTTGGGAATGGTTGCGGCAACCGCCCCCAGCGTCACGCTATGCCCCGACCCGGTATGGGCGACCGCGCCGCCCGCGCTGTCCAGCGCCAGGCTGACCTTGTCGATGCGGAAATTGCCGGACAGGTTCTCCAGCATCGGCCAGCCCTTGCGGCGCTCGCGCGCCGGCGCGTAGTCGACCTTGGCGCCGCTGAATCCGCCGGCGATCACGAATTCGCCCTGGGACGCCGGCGCGCCAAAAGGAAACTCGTCGAGATCGCCCTTGAGCGTGATGGAGGCGGACTGCATTTCGCCTGCCGGCAAGCCGATGGCCAGCCATTCGCGGGCGTCGGCGTTGACCTCCAGGGGCAGGTAACGGTGGATGGCGGACATGGAGCCGCGCGCCATCACGCCGCGCATGTCGACGCTGCCCGCCGCGGTCTTGCCCTCGGGCCGCCACTGCCCTTGCACGCGCACGTCCAGATCGTCGTTGACCAGCTGCAGCTGGCCCACGTCCACGAACCAGTGATCGGCGTCCGGCCCCTTGATAGCGGCATCCAGCGCCACTTCGCGCACCGCCAGGTCGGGCTGTTCGAAGACGCCCGGCAAGCTCAGGCCCAACTGTTCGACCTTGCCGCTGACCGATACCGCCGGCGCGCCGGGGCTGCGCGCCAGGGGCACGCTGTCCAGTTGCATGAAGTCGCCCGGCAAGCCGTGGACGCGGGCCTGGACGTAGCCGGCCTTGAAGCCAGGGGCCTGCGCGCCTTGCGCGGTCTGCGTCCATTGCAGGCCGCGCGCTGCGGCGTCCGCGGTCAAGTCGGTGAACTTGCCGCGTTCCAGCTGCAGCCATGCCCGCCCGCTCAAGCGCCCCGCCACCGTCGGGACGTCGAACCACGGCCGCCACGCCAGCGGCTCGGCGTCGTCAAGCTGCACATACAGCTGGCCGCCCCAGTTGCCGGGATTGGCCGCGTTCACCGAGAACAGGCTGCGGTTGAATTCGCCGCGCAGCTCCACGTTGCGCGCCAGCGCGTCGCCCGCCGCGGCCTTGAGCACGAAGCGGTGCGACAGGCTGCCGTTGCGCGCCAGGAAATCGACGCCCGTCAGGGTCAGCTCGGGCGCGCGGCGCAATTCGTCCTGCCAGCGTATGGTGGCGCCGCGGATGCGCAACTCGCGCTGCGCGCCCAGCCAGCGCAGGGCCGGATGGTCCAGGTCGGAGCGCTGGTCGCCAGCGTTGAGGTCGATGTCCTGGCCCGCGACCCACAGGTGATTGGCGGGATCCCGCCGCAAAAGAAGTTCGGGCCGATCGAGCTGCAGCCGCAACAGCTTGGGCGATAGGACCAGGATGCTGCGCCAGGCCAGCACCGCCGAAACCGAAGGCAGGGACAGCACGGGGTCGACCTCGTCGTCGTAGACTTGGACGGAGGTGAGATCGAGCTTGGGGTTCAGGCCTTGCCAGTTCGCCTGGATGGAGCCGATGGTCACTCGGGAGCCCAGCGCCTTGCTGGCGTAGGCTTCGATCTGCGGACGCCATTGGTCCACGCGGGGCAGAACCCAATAGCGTACGCCCAGCAGTCCGAGGGCCACGACGCCATAGACGGTCAGCACGGCCCAGAAGACCCAGCAGAGCACTTTTTTTGAAACAGACACGGATCGGTGGGCAGGAAAATTGGTCTTGCAGTATCGTCCCCACTTATACCTGAAACGCGCCCATTCCGCCGCCCCTTTCGCCATGCCCACGCCCTCTACGCTCGCCCCCGCCCTCGCCTGGTCCGGCCATCTGCGCCGCCGACTGGATGCCCATCCGGATCTGGCCGCCTGGCTGGACGACGCCGTGCGCGAACCCGTCACGCCCGCGCAGATCGCGCGCTGGCAGACCGAGCTGGCCGGACCGCAGGCAGGCGACACGCTGCCCGTGGATGTCTGCCGCATGGTGCTGCGCAAGCTGCGCGAACGGGTCTTCAACGCGCTGATCGTGCGCGACCTGACCGGCCAGGCCGATCTGGAAGAAGTCGTCGGCGCCATGACCACGCTGGCCGACACCGCAGTGGCCGCGGCCTATCGCAGCGTGGCCGCGGACCTCGCTGCCGTGCATGGCGTGCCGCGCGATCCGGCCACCGGCAAGCCCCAGGAAATGCTGATCGTGGGCATGGGCAAGCTGGGCGGCTGCGAGCTGAATGTCTCGTCCGACATCGACCTGATCATGCTGTACGGCGAAGAAGGCGAAACCGACGGCCCGCGCCGCATCAGCCATCATGAGTTCTACGGCCGCCTGACGCGGCGCATGATGCCGGTCCTGTCCGAAGTCGACGCCAACGGCCAGGTGTTCCGCACCGACCTGCGCCTGCGCCCCGACGGCGATGCCGGCCCCCTGGCCTGGAGCCTGGACGCGCTGGAGCACTATCTGATCGGCCAGGGCCGCGAATGGGAACGCTACGCCTGGCTCAAGGCCCGGCTGATCCCGGCCCAGGCTTTCGAAGGCAGCGACAGCGCCGCCCAGGCGCGCCAGCTGGAAAGCCTGCGCGTACCCTTCGTCTACCGCAAGTATTTCGACTTCGACGCGCTCTCGGCCCTGCGCGCCCTGCGCGAACGCATCCGCCAGGACTGGCAGCGGCGCGCCAGCGCGCGCAACGGCATCGACAGCGCCAACAATATCAAGCTGGGCGACGGCGGCATCCGCGAGATCGAATTCGTGGTGCAGCTTGCCCAGCTGATCCGCGGCGGCCGCATGCCCGCGCTGCAGAAGCGCGGCCTCTTGGAAGCGCTGCACGCGGAAAGCGCGGCCGGGCTGGTGCCCGAGGAAGACGCGCGCCGGCTGGAAGAAGCCTACCGCTACCTGCGCCGCACCGAGCATGCCCTGCAATACCGCGAAGACGCCCAGACCCATCTGCTGCCGGGCGACCCGGAACAGCGCGCCGCCCTGGCCGCGGCGCTGGGCATGAGTGCCGCGGACTTCGAAAACACGCTGGCCGCGCACCGCCAGTTCGTCTCGCAGACCTTCCGCAACGTATTCCGCCTGGTGGGCATGGGCGACGCCGAAGTGCCGGCGCCCGCGCCCGGCGCCAGCGACCCCGGATCCGGCCCGGACGAGCCCGACAGCAACAGCGAACTGGCCGAGCAGATCCGCCAGGCCTTCGGCGACAGCGCGCAGGACCTGCTGCGCCGTACCGAGACCCTGCTGGGCAGCCACCGGGTGCGCAGCCTGCCCGAGAGCAGCCGCAAGCGCATGGACGCCCTGCTGCCCGCCGCCCTGCGCGCCGCCTTGCAGACCACCGCGCCGCTGCTAGCCACGGTGCGGCTGTTCGACCTGATCGAAAAGATCGTCCAACGCAGCGCCTACCTGGCCCTGCTGGCCGAGTATCCGGACACCCTGGCCCGCGTGGCGCGCATGGTCGCCGCCAGCCCCTGGGCCGCGCAATACCTGACCCAGCACCCCTTGCTGCTGGACAGCCTGATCGACTGGCGCACGCTGTTCGAACCGCTGGACTTCGCCCAGCTCGCGCGCCAGCTGACCGCGGATCTGGACGCCTGCCGGCTGCCCGACGGCGATCCGGACATCGAACGCCAGATGAACCTGATGCGCGACATGCAGCGCCAGGCCAGTTTTCAATTACTGGCGCAGGACCTGGAAGGCGAGCTCACCGTGGAGAAACTGGCTGACCAGTTGTCCGCGCTGGCCGACCTGCTGCTGACCGAAACCATCCGCCGCACCTGGCCGCTGGTGAACAAGGCCGAAGGCGCCGAACCGCGCTTCGCCGTCATCGCCTACGGCAAGCTGGGCGGCAAGGAACTGGGCTATGCCTCGGACCTGGACCTGGTGTTCCTGTTCGACGATCCGCGCGACGACGCCGCCGAGGTCTACGCCAAGCTGGGCCGGCGCATGACGTCGTGGCTGTCGACCATGACGTCTTCCGGCCGCCTGTACGAGGTCGACCTGCGCCTGCGGCCGGACGGCGATGCCGGCCTGCTGGCGGTGTCGGTGGAAGCTTTCGAGCAATACCAGCACAAGCATGCCTGGGCCTGGGAACACCAGGCGCTGACCCGCGCCCGCTACGCCTCGGGCGACGCCGGCGTCGGCGCCCGCTTCGAGCAGATCCGAGAGGACATGCTGGTGCTGCCCCGCGACGCTGCCAAGCTGCGCGAGGAAGTGCTGGCGATGCGCGAAAAAATCAATGCGGGCCACCCCAACACCAGCCCGCTGTTCGACCTGAAGCACGATCGCGGCGGCATGGTCGACGTGGAATTCGTCACGCAGTACCTGGTGCTGTGCCACTCGGGCACCCATCCGGTGCTGGTGCGCAACCTGGGCAATATCGCGCTGCTGCGCCTGTCCGGCGAGGCGGGCCTGATCTCTCCCGAGCTGGCCGCCCGCGCCGGCGACGCCTACCGCACCCTGCGCCGCGTGCAGCACCAATTGCGCCTGCAGGGCGTGGAAAAGGCCCGCGTCCCGCAGGACCAGCTGCAGGAGGAACGCGCTGCCGTGCGCGAACTCTGGGACGCCGTGCTGGGCTGAAGGCATAGGGGGACGGGGTGTCCCCCCTTCGGCGGCAACTCAGCGTAAAATAAGGGGTTTTCCGTTATCTTTGCCTGCAAGCCATGTCCGAACTCGTGCGCCCCAAACTCGACCTGCCCGCCGGCCGCCGCAAGGTGCTGATGCACTCGTGCTGCGCGCCCTGTTCCGGCGAAGTCATGGAAGCGATGACCGCCTCGGGCATCGACTACGCCATCTACTTCTACAACCCGAACATCCATCCGGTCAAAGAGTACGAAATCCGCAAGCAGGAAAACATCCGCTTCGCCGAGCAGCACGGCATCGAATTCATCGACGCCGACTACGACATGGACAACTGGTTCGACCGCGTCAAGGGCATGGAAGACGCCCCCGAACGCGGCGAGCGCTGCACGGCCTGCTTCGACATGCGCTTCGAACGCACCGCGCTCTACGCGCACGAGCATGGTTTCGACACCATCACCAGCTCGCTGGGCATCTCGCGCTGGAAGGACATGAACCAGATCAACGGCTGCGGCGAACGCGCCGCGGCGCGCTACGACGATCTGATCTACTGGACCTACAACTGGCGCAAGGGCGGCGGCTCGGCCCGCATGATCGAAATCAGCAAGCGCGAGAACTTCTACCAGCAGGAATATTGCGGTTGCGTCTATTCGCTGCGCGACACCAACCGCCACCGCCGCTCGCAAGGCCGCGAACGCATCCACATCGGCGTGAAGTTCTACGGCAAGGAAGACCTGATCAACGAGGAACAGCTCTGATCAGGACGGGCGTCCATGGCGCCGGTATTCCGACGGCGACACGCCGAAACGCTTGCGGAACGCGTGGCTGAAACGCGCCGCATCTGAAAAACCGTATCGGTAGGCAATGTCGCCTATGGGCCGCGCCGCCTGCGCGGGGTCGCACAGCGTGTCGCGGCAACGCTGCAGCCGCGCGCTGAGGATGAAGTCGGCCGGGGTCGTGCAAGCCTGCGCGAACAGGTTGTAGAGATAGCGACGCGACATCCGAAAGGCCGCGGCCGCGGCCGCCGGCGACAGCGCCGGATCATGCAGGTTTTCAAGTATGTGCTGCTGCACCCGGCGCAATTGCGCCTGCCGCAGTTCGGCCTGGTCGTGTTCCGCCTGCGCCCCCGCCCGCTCGCTGATGTCCAGCCCCATCATTTGCAGCACCGCATTGGCCGCATCGCGCGAAGCGCTTTCGGACAGGTGCGCATGCTCGGTCAGCGCCACGCGCAGCAGGTCCATCGCCATGCGGCCACAACCCTGGCGCGCGCTGAAGTTGCGCGCCACGGCATTCTGCATGAAGGACTGCCAGGCGTCGAAATGCTTGCCTGGCACCTGCATCACCAGGAAATGCGCGCCATCGTCGACCTCGACCTCGTAAGGCCGGGTAGTGTCGTAGATGCTCCATTCGCCCGGCACCAGCAAGGCGCTGCGCCCCGATTGGCGGATCTCGCTGCGTCCCGCGAGCTGCAGCGTCACCTTGTAGCCGGACGCCTCGGACCGGTCTGCCAGCAACTTGCTGCGGCGCACGCGCTGGGCGCTGCTGCGCAATTCACAGACCTGCATCCAGCCCAGCGAATCCACCGCCACGCTATTACGGAAACGGGCCGGGAACACCGCGGAGACTTCCAGGGGAACGAAGGTATCGCTGACATTTTCCTGCCAGCTTGCGCAGTCCAGGAAATGCCTGGGCTCGCTGCGCAAAAGGGATGGGGACATGGCGGCTCCGAGCCTTTCTGCCTGGGCGGCAAGCCCGGCAGCACAGCTACAGCGTTGAATGGAATGCTGCCTCTTTCTAGCACCGGCCGGCGCGAGGGAGTATCGGTGACAACCCCTAAGTTGCCGGCCCGCTAGGGTTTTCTGTCGCTGCCATACGAATAGTCGGCCAAGGGCAAGCCCAGTCCCGTCAAGGCCTGCGCCAGTCCGTGGCGCACCGGCACCACGTCCTCGTAACGGCGCGGACGCACCTGCGCCACCTCCTGTTCGGTGTAGGGACGGAAGTTCTCCGGCAATTGCGCGGGACTGAATTCCTCCACGATCCAATTCAGCACGGCCGCGAGCTCGGCATTGTTCAGCTGCGATTGCGCCGCCCCCGGCACGCGCACCAGATACTCCCGGCCTTGCGGCAAATGCACGAACGAACCCACGGAATTGCGGAAGTCGGGAATGCCATGGCGGCCGCTGCCGCGCCCGTCCACCCGATGGCAGCCCGCGCACTGCAGCACATAGTCGGCACGGACGGCCAGGCGCAGTGGGTCGGACGCGGGCCTGGCCGCCGCGGCGTCGGCCGCCGCATCGGCCGCCGTAGTATTGGCCGCCGCCAGCGCAACGGCCGGGCCCGCACAGAGCAGGACCGCGGCGGCGCCGAGCCTGCGCCATCCCTGCCGCGGCGGCCGTTGCGCTGGCTTCATGACTTCGGCTTGGGCTTGGCCAGGCCCACGATCACGGACGTGGTGCAATGGAAGATGGAGGATTCGTTGGACATGCACCAGTTCACATCGTTGTGCAGGAACATCTGATAGCCCGGCCGCTCGCGCTCGGCCGACGCGCACATGCATTTGCCGCAAGCGGCCTTGCCGCAGCAGTCGTTATAGCTGATCAGGTAGTCCTTGCCGTCCAGCGGATTGTGGCAAGTGCCGACCCACGACACGGCCGAAGGCGAAGTGCCGGGCGGGCAGGACGTCATGCTGCCGCCGCAGCATGAACACAGAAAGCCGTCCACCGCGCAATAGCGCCAGTAATCGCATGCCGTGTCATCCATCTGCGGCTTCTTGGGATCCGCGGGCGCGGAACGCGCCACCGGCAGCACCGGCACAAGGAATGCCGTTCCGACCAGGACCCGGCCGATGCGGTTGAGCACGCTGCGCCGGGAAGTGGTGTGCGCGACCGAACGCGCCGCGCGTTCCGCGAGTTTATCCAGCCAATGCATTGCCGCTCTCCTTGCGGGAAATCCGGGTTTCTTCCAGCGTGCCGGCGGCCAGGAATTCCTGCACCGACGCCACTCCTAGCTCTTTCGCGGTGAACAGGCTTTCGAGCTGTTCGCGCGAATTGATCAGGCCCTTGGCGCGCAAGGTTCCGGTTTCATCGATCAGCACGGCATAGGGCAGCTTGCTGATCTGGAACTTCATGCCCAGTTCGGTCGACAGCAAGTACGGAAAACGCTCCAGGCCCGCCTGTTTGTAGAAGGCCAGGTGCTCGGGCATTTCGCCGTCGCTGGCCAGGACGATGCGCAGCCAGGCGCTTTCCGTGCTGGCCACCGACTTCAGGATGGGCAGCAGCTTCTTGCAGACCGGGCAGGTCGGGGAAAGAAAGAACAGCAGCTGGCTGTGCTGGCCGCGCTCGCCCACGACGATGCGGCGGCCCAGCAGATCCGGCAGTTCGAATCGCGGCGCGGGCTCGCCCACGCCGGGGCCCTTGTCCATCGTGAGCGCCCCCATTGGCGCCACGCGCTCGTACAGCACGCCGATCTGGCGCGACAGCGCCAGGATGACGAGCACCAGGCAGAGCACCACGCCCCACAGCAGGAAATTGGAAATGATCAAGGCATCCATGTGAATTCCTTCAGAGATTGCGCAACTTGAGGTGTGAGGCCAACAGGTGGTTGGCGGTGAAGTACAGGCCCACGGCAGCGGCGGCCAGGCCAAAAACGGCTGCGGAATCGGTCCACAGCAGGCCGCGGGACTGACCCGCCGCGGCGATGAGCGCTGGCGCGGTCCATAGCGCCAGCACCGCGTTGCGTAGCACCAGCCACCACGACAGCCCTCCCCGCTGCGCGCCGCGCCCCGGTCCGCCGGACGCGGGGCCGCCGCAGCCGCAATCGATGTCGCGGTGGCCGCGCAGCAGGTTGAAAGCCAGCGCCAGCGTGGCCGCCGCCAGCACCAGCAGCGCCAACTGCGCACCCGCCGCCTGCCGCGACGGCACCAGCAACAAGGCGCCGGCCAGCGCTTCGCTCAGCACGAAAAGCCACGCGAATGCGCCGCTCCACGCACCCGGCAGGATGCGGTAGGCCGACACGATGGCAGCGAAGCCCGCCATGTCCTTCAGTTTTTCCAGCGCGCCCAGGAGCAGCACGCAGGCCAGCGCCGCGCTTGCGGCATACAGCAGCACGGGATCGTTCATCGCGCACCTCGCGGTTGCGGTTCGACCTGCAGCGCGGTTTCGCCGGCGGCCTGGATCGTGCCCTTGAGGACCGGCGCGGCCGGCGCGGCGTCATAGACATTCACGTTGCCGCCGTCGATGGTGTACAGGCGCGGCTGGTCGTCCTGCGAGACCGACATCGACAAGGCGTTCTGGCCCGGCACCCGCGCCACCCGCTGGTGCGTGGCCAGGTCGTAGACCCAGATCTCGGCGGCCGGCGTCTTGTGCGAGCCTTCGGTTCCGTTCGGATGCATGCCCACATACAGCCGCTTGCTGGCCTGATTCACGGCCAGCAGGTTATAGCCGCCCGGACGCCAGCCCTGGTCCTTGCCCGATGCATCCAGCAAGGACCAGGGCTTGCCGAACACGGCGTCCTTACCGCCAAAGTCGGCGCTGTAGACATTGCCGTTGTAGGACACGAAGTAGTAGGTGTCGCCCAGGTTCTCGGTATGCGTGAAGATAGGGTCCTTCTCGGGATCGAACATGGGCTGGCTGCGCTGCTGCCCCGCCGGCTTGCCGGCCTGGTCCAGATCCACGGTAAGCAGCGCGCCATCGCCGCAGATGCTGGCGAAGCTGCGCGGGCGCGAGGGCAGCACGATGATGCTCCAGCAACCCGCGGCCGCGGTCACCTCGTCCGCGAACTGGCGCGTCTTCAGGTCGACCACCGTGACGGAAGACGCGGGCGTGGCGTTCTGCACCAGCAGCAGCCCGCCGTCCGTGCTTTGTCGCAGGTAGTTGCGGTAGTTCAGCGCCTGCGCGCGCTTCTGCGGGATCGGCACCTCGTACTTGGGCGTGAGCGTTTCGGCGTCCCAGGCCTCGACCACGTCGGTGCGCTTGCCGCGGTTAAGCCGTTCGTAATAGGTCGTCATGACATAGATGTCCTTGCCGTCCGCGGACACGGTCATGTGGCCGTTGAACGACGTAGGCACCAGGCCCAGGAACTTCAGGGTGTCGCCGTCATAGATGTTGACCCGGCTGTCGACCAGGTGGTTGAAGACGGCGTCCATCACGTACAGCCGATGCGGCGTGGCCGGCGGCAGGCGGGTGCCGCCCTTGAGTTCTTCCACGGGCAGGTCCGCCCGGGCTAGGCCTGCCGACGCCGCCAAGGCGGCGCACAGCGCCCACCGTCCGGCCCGCGATGCGCATGATCTGGCGCTAGGCGCGTTCATCGATATTCTCCTGGTCTCATGGTCCGGTTCTCCTAGAACGCATAGACGTAGCGCAACTGCACGCCACGCATCCGCGGTCCGTTCTCGACCTTAAGGTCGTGGATGTACTGCATCTGAATCTGGTTGGCGTCGTTGATCTGATGCGTCAGTTCGACGGCCAGCTGGTGATTGCGCGCGCGCGTGGCGACGGTCTCGCCGGACGCGGTTTCCTTGCCGCCCGTCTCGTAGCGGTAACGGATGCCGGTGTAGGTGTCCGGCGTCAGGTTGGTCGAGGCGAGCGCGAAGAAGCGGAACGAGGGATCCTTCTTCAGCGTCTGCCCATGCCAATCGGTATTGCGGCCGTAGATCTCCACTTCCGCGATGGCTTCCAGATACGTGGATTCGCCAAAGCCCTGCACGAAGGAAAAATCCTGGACAGTGGACCAGCGGTTCTTGCCCGGCGACACATCGGGGCGCGAACCGTCGTAGCGGCCCACGGGCGCCACGACGAACGGTTCCCAAGCGAACCAGGTCCGGGTCTGCTCGTTGTTGTAGAACCAGATCGCCGAACCGAGCGTCACGTCGCCGATGCCGGTCTGGTGGTCGCCCGCCATGCCGGGCAGGTCCTGCGAGGTCCGGATCATCGGCACGATGAATTCCAGCTGCACCGTCTTGCCGTAGAAATCGCGATAGTGCATCTGACGATAGACCAGCGTGTTGACGTCGACCGATCCGCCGTCCACGCGCGAGCCTTCGGCATACAAGCCCGAAGACCTCAGCCCGGCCATATACCCTGCGATGATGTTGGTGCCCACCGGCGCGGGTATCCAATCGCGCGCGCTGGGGTCTCCCGCCCATGCCGCCTGCGACGCTCCCGCGCACGCGAGCAGCAGCGCCGCCCGCCTGCGGGCCCGGCTCCTTGTCCTGCCTGCCATGTCTTCCCCTTGGTGTCGTGAAGGCGCGGCCGCCGGTATTTCCCGGCTTGGGCCGCGCGATCACCGTTCTAGTAAGCGATGCAAACGGACTTCCGTTCCAGGTACATCTCCAGCACGGCGCGGCCGTGCTCGCGGCCGATGCCGGATTGCTTGAATCCGCCGAAAGGCATGTTGGGATCCAGCATGTTGTGCGTGTTGACCCAGACGGTGCCGGCATCGATGCGCGGGATCAGGCTTTGCACGCGGGAGAGATCGTTGCTCCAGAGACTGGCGCCCAGGCCGTAGGCGCTGTCGTTGGCCAGCCGCACGGCATCGTCCAGGGTGTCGAAAGGCTGCGCCACCACGACGGGGCCGAAGATTTCCTCGCGGGCGATGCGCGCTCCCGCCGGCACGTCGGCAAAAACGGTGGGCTGCACGAAGTAGCCGGAGCCGGTTCCGCGGCCCCCTCCCGCCAGGACGCGTCCGCCCTCGCTGCGTCCGATATCGATGTAATCCATGACGCGCTTCTGGTGACGGGCCGACACCAGCGGACCGACCTGCGTGGCAGGATCGAATCCGGACCCGAGCCTCATGCCGGCGGCCAGATCGGCCAGTCCCTCGACGACCTTGGGATACAGGTTCTTTTGCACATACAGGCGCGAGCCCGCGGTGCAAACCTGCCCCTGGTTGAAGAAAATGGCGGCTGCGGCTCCCTGCACGGCGCGGTCGACGTCGCAATCGTCCAGCACGATCACGGGGGATTTGCCGCCCAGCTCCAGCGAAACCCGCTTCATGTCGTCCATCGCGGCGCGGCCGATCAGCTTGCCGACTTCGGTCGAGCCCGTGAACGCGATCTTGTCCACGCCGGGATGCGCGACCAGCGCGGCGCCAGCGGTCTCGCCCCGTCCGGTCACGACGTTGACGACGCCGGGCGGGAAGCCCGCTTCCAGCACCAGCTCGGCCAGGCGCAGCGCCGTCAGCGGCGTTTCCTCGGCGGGCTTGAGCACCACGGTGCAGCCCGCGGCCAGGGCGGGCGCGATCTTCCAGATCGCCATCAGCAGCGGAAAATTCCACGGAATGATCGCCGCCACCACGCCCACGGCCTGCGGCAGGGTATGGGCGCTGTATCGCACGCCCGGAGGAAACGGTATGGACAGCGACAGCGTGTCGCCGGTGATCTTGGTCGCCCAACCCGCCATGTAGCGCAGCCACTGCGCGCCCGAACCGACTTCCAGGCCCTGCGCCACGCCCAGCAGCTTGCCGTTGTTCAGGGTTTCCAGGCGGGCCAGTTCCGTGCCGTGCAGCTCGACCAGGTCGGCCAGCTTCAGCAACAGGCGCTCGCGCCCGGCGGGCAGCATGTCGCGCCAGGGACCGGTTCCGAAGGCGCGCCTGGCGGCTTGCACCGCCAGGTCCACCTGCTGCGGCCCGGCATCGGGCTGGTGGGCAATGACCTCGCCGGTGGCGGGATCATGGACGGCTATCGGTGCGCCCTGCCCTACGCGCACCGGCTTGCCGTCGATGAACATGGATTCCCGGATGGCGCCCAGTTCCGGGCGGTCGGACGCGGCGTGGCCGGCGGCGCTTGCGCTTGCTGAAGACATTCGAAGCTCCAACGAAATGGTTGAAGCCAGGATAGCAACGGCATTCCCGGAAGGCTTGTCGGACCGTGCATGGCGATTTGTCATTCTGCGCACGGCGCAAAAAAACCCGGCAACGCGCGCAGCACGGTGCCGGGCCTGGCGCGGCGCCCCTGCGGGAGCCGCGCATCATGGACCTTGGATCAGTCCAGCATCAGCACCGTGGCGCCGGTGGTCTTGCGCGCGGCCAGCGCGGTCTGGGCCTCGCCAGCCTGGTCCAGCGTGTAGCGCTGGTCGATGCGGACCTTGATCTTCTTCTTCAGGACCAGGTCGAACAGTTCCTCGGAGGCGGCTTGCAGCTTGGCCAGCGTGTTGACGTGCAGGCCCAGCGAGGGGCGCGTCACGTACAGGCAGCCCTTCTGGTTCAGCGTCGCCAGGTTGACGCCCGACACGGGGCCGGACGCATTGCCGAAGCTGACCATCAGGCCGCGCGGCTCGATGCAGTCCAGCGAGGTTTCCCAGGTGTCCTTGCCCACGCCGTCATACACCACCGGCACTTTCTTGCCCTTGGTCAGTTCCAGCACGCGCTCGACCACGTTTTCGCGCGAGTAATCGATGGTTTCCCAAGCGCCGTTGGCACGCGCCAGTTCGGCCTTTTCCGGGCTGGACACGGTGCCGATCAGCTTCACGCCAAGCGCCTTGGCCCATTGGCAAGCGATCAGGCCCACGCCGCCCGCGGCCGCATGGAACAGAATGGTCTCACCGCCTTGCAGGCGGTAGGTCTGGCGGAACAGGTACTGCACCGTCAGGCCCTTGAGCATCAGGGCCGCGGCTTCGTCAAAGCCGATGCCCTTGGGCACCTTGACGACCTGCGCGGCCGGCACGTTGCGGGCCTTGGCGTAGGCGCCGATCGGGCTCTGGCCGTAGGCGACGCGGTCGCCCTTTTTCAGGTGCGCGACGTCGGCGCCGACGGCGGTCACCACGCCCGCGCCCTCGAAGCCCAGGCCGTGCGGCAACGCGTGGGGATACAAGCCCGTGCGGTAATAGATATCGATGAAGTTCAGGCCGGCGGCGTGCTGCTCGATCGTGACTTCATTGGCGGCGGGCGGAGGCACTTCCACCTCGACCAGCTTCAGGACTTCAGGACCACCGTGCTGCTCGATACGAATTGCCTTGACGAGATTGCTGGCCATGCTGGCCTCCTTTCATTGGAAAAAATACTAACGAGAGCCTGTCTGCGGCCCCTGAACGAGAAAACAGATTCAACGCGATGGCCGGGTCTCGCCCTGCCTGGCGGACGCCAGCCTGCCGGCCCCGCCCCCCATCAGCACGAATACCCCGGCCAGCACCAACGCGGTTCCCGCCATCTGCCACACCGTGATGGGCTCTTGCAGAAACCACGATGCCAGAAACAGCACCGATACCGGCCCGATCATGCCCAGCAGCGACGCGGTGGGCGCGCCGATCAGCGCCACCGCCCACATCAGCATGAACACCGGGACCACCGTATTCAGGGTGGCGTGGATCACCGAATATCCGTAGACCCCGGCAGGCTGGATCAGCATGGACGGGGGATGCACGGCAAAGAACTGGATGATGCAGGCCACGCAGGACACCAGCATGGCATATGCCACCAGGCGTGTCGCGCCCAGGCGCTTGACCAGTTCCCCCGAACAGATCAGGTACACAGAATAGCTTGCGGCCGACCCGAAAACGAACAAAGACCCTAACAGCACCTCGCCGCCGCCGAAGGACAGGTCATGGGCGAACACCAGCACCACGCCGGCATAGGACAGCACCATGGCCATCCACTGGCGGCGCTCGACCGGGCGCTTGAACCAGAACGCCGACAGCAGCACCACCAGCGAAGGCGACAGGAACAGGATCAGGCGCTCCAGGCTGGCGGTGATGTAGCGCAGTCCCAGAAAGTCCAGGAAGCTGGACAGGTAGTAGCCCAGCAGGCCCAGCACGCAGACCTGCGCGCGTTCCTTCCAGGTCATGACGGGGATTTCGCCGCGCGACGCGCGACGCGACTGATGCCAGGCCACCGCCGCGAAGAACGGCATGGCGAACAGCATGCGGAAGGCGATGAGGGTGACCGCGTCGATGCCGTAGCGATAGGTGAACTTCACCACGATGGCCTTGGCCGAGAACAGGACTGCGCCCAGGGTCGCCAGGAAAAAACCGGCTGCGCGGCTGGATGGGTGGAAGGACGGCGAAAGCTTGGCAAGGCGATTCATGCGATGATTTTATGTTCAGTGCAAAAACACCGCACGCCTTTACCCACGCTTTCCTGGCCATATTCTTGTCTCACGCATGACCCGACACCGCGCCCTCTCCTACATCCACGTTGCCGCCGTGCTTTTCGGCCTGACCGGCGTGTTCGGCGAACTGATCCAGGCCAGCGCCGCCGTGATCACGCTGGGCCGCGCCGTCTTCGCGGTGCTCGCGCTGGGGCTGTTCGCCCGCATGCGCCGCAAGCCGCTCCTGGGCGCCCTGACGCCCGCGCAGCTGTTCGTGCTGGTGGTGTCGGGCGCCCTGCTGGCGGGACACTGGGTCACCTTCTTCATCGCCGTGAAGGTTGGCGGCATCGCCATCGCCACCCTGGGTTTCGCCAGCTTCCCCGCCTTCATCACCCTGTTCGAGGGGCTGCTCTTCCGGGAGCGCATCCGTCCGACCGAATGGCTGCTGCTGGGCCTGGTGACGGCCGGGCTGGTGCTGGTCACGCCGTCGTTCGACCTGGCCGACCAGGGCACCATCGGCCTGGCCTGGGGCCTGCTGTCGGGCCTGAGCTTCGCCCTGCTGGCGCTGAGCAACCGCCGCTCGGCCTCGGGCATGGACCCGATGCAGGTGGCCTGCTGGCAGAACCTGGTGGTGGCGCTGGTATTGCTGCCCTTCGCCGTGTCCCAGCTGCCCGCGCTGCCGGCGCTGGACTGGTTCTGGCTGGCGCTGCTGGGCGTCTTCTGCACCGGCCTGTCGCACTATCTGTTCGTGTCCAGCCTGACGCGGCTGAACGCGCGCAGCGCCGGACTGGTCATCGCGCTGGAACCGGTCTACGCCATCGCTTTCGCGTGGATGCTGTTCAGCCAGGAGCCCACGCCGCGCATGATGGCGGGCGCCGCCCTGATCGTGGCCGCCATTGTCTGGTCGGGCCTGCGCAAGCAGGCGCCCGCCGCGCAGCTGGACGCTGCAGTGAAAACACAGCCTTGACAATAACTGACTAGGCAGTAAAATTTGGCGCATATGACTTCCGCGCCTTCACACACTCCGTCCGACGGCCCCGTCCATTACCGCCCAGACACCAGCTGTGTGATGGATGAAAACGCCGGTTTCCTGATCAAGCTGGTCTCCAATTCCCTGAACCGGATGCTGGACCAGGAAATGGCCCCGCTGGACCTCACCGCCATGCAATGGCGTCCCATCGCCCTGATTTTCCAGGGCCGCGCCGATACGCCCGCGGAACTGGCCCGGCTTACGGGCATGGACACGGGCGCCATGACCCGCGCGCTGGACCGGCTGGAAGCCAAGGGCCTGCTGCGCCGCAACCGTTCCCAGGAAGACCGCCGCGTCGTCAAGATCGAGCTCACCGCGCTCGGCGAGGCCAAGGCGCGCGAAATCCCGCCCAATATCGCTCGGGTGCTGAATTACCACCTGCGCGGATTCTCCAGCGACGAAGTCGCGCAGCTCAAGCATTTGCTGCGCCGGATGATCGCCAACGGCTCCGCCTCGTCAGCCCCCCAAAACCGCTGAGGACCGCCAGCGAACCCCGGTTTTCGGGGTTTTATTTGGCATAATAGCTGCCTAGGCAAATACAGATTAATCAACTACTTTCAGCAAACAGTCAGGATGAAACGCCTACTCACTACCGTATTGGTGCTGGCCCTGAGCGGTTGCGCATTGATGGAACCCGGCTCCCAGCCCGTGGCCGCACTGGATGGCGCCAAGCTGGGACTGACCAGCCAGGACACGGCCTGGCCTGAAACCCTGTGGTGGCAGCGCTACGGCGACCCGCAGCTCAATGCCCTGCTGGACGAAGCCCTGGCCAACAACCCGTCGATGAGCGCCGCGCAGGCCCGCCTCGCCAAGGCCAACGCCGCCGTCGGCATCGCGCGCGCGCCGCTGCTGCCGCGCGTGGACGCGAACTACACGCTGACCCGCGAGCACCTGTCCAAGGACTACATCTACCCCGCGCCCATGGGCGGCTCGGTCGTCAGCGACAACCGGCTGGCGCTGGACTTCAGCTATGAGCTGGATTTCTGGGGCAAGAACCGTTCGCGCCTGCAAGCGGCGGTATCGCAACAGGCCGCCGCCGCGGCCGACGCGCAGGCGGCGCGCAATCTGCTGGCCAGCGCCACGGTCCGCGCCTACCTGAACCTGCAGAACGCCTTTGCCCAGCGCGACGTGCTCGAGCGCGTGCTGGCCCAGCGCGCCGATGTGCTGTCGCTGACCCAGGGCCGCTACAAGGCCGGCCTGGACACCCAGGTCGAAGTCAAGCAGGCGGAATCGTCGCTCGCTGCCGGCAAGGTGGAACTGACCCAGACCGACACCACGCTGGCGCAGCTGCGCAACCAGGTCGCCGCGCTGGCCGGCGCCGGTCCGCAGCGCGGACTATCCCTGCAGCCGGTGGCGCTGACCGCGCCCGCCGGCGGCGTGCCCGCCAGCGTGCCGCTGGACCTGCTCGGCCACCGCCCCGACGTGGCCGCCGCGAAATGGCGCGCCGAGGCCGCCGGCCATGCCATCGACAGCGCCCGCGCTGAGTTCTACCCCAACGTGAACCTGGCGGCGTTCGTCGGCTTCCAGGCCATGGGCACTGGCAACCTGCTGGGCGCGGACGCCCGCATGGCCGGTTTCGGCCCGGCGGTCACGCTGCCGATCTTCCACGGCGGTGAACTCAACGCGAACCTGGCGGGCCGCCGCGCCGACGCCGACCTCGCGGTCTCGGACTACAACCAGACCGTGCTGGACGCCGTGCACCAGGTGGCCGACGCGCTCGACGGACTGCGCCTGCTGGATCAGGAAAAGGCCCAGCAGCGCCAGGCCCGCGAAGCCATCGACGCCGCCTACGACCTGGCGGTCAAGCGCTACAAGGCCGGCATGGGCAATTACATCTCTGTGCTCATTGCGCAGACCGGCGTGCTGACCCAGGCGCGGCTGGACACCGATCTGCGCATCCGCGCCTATCAGCTGGACGCCAGCCTCGCCACTGCATTGGGTGGCGGCTACGCCCCCGCGGCCGAACCGGCCCCCGCCACGAACCCCACCCATTGAACGCTCCCCGGACTCAGACGTCATGACCGCAGCCACTCCCGCCGCCAACCCCGCCCGCAAACGCCTGCTGCTGCTGGCCACCGGGGCCTTCATCCTCATCGCGATCGCCTACGGCATCTGGTGGGCGCTGTTCGGCGCCCACTTCGAAAGCACCGACGACGCCTACGTGCACGGCAACCTGGTGCAGATCACGCCGCAAGTGCCCGGCACGGTCGTGGCCATCGAGGCCGACGACACGGAAACCGTCGCCGCCGGCCAGCCCCTGGTGCGCCTCGATCCGGCCGATACCGACGTGGCCTTGCAGCAGGCCCAGGCCAAGCTCGCGCAAACGGTGCGCCAGGTGCGCACCATCTACGTCCAGAACGATGCCCTGGCCGCCGACGTCGACCTGCGCAACGCCGACATCCTGCGCGCCCAGGCCGAACTGACCCGCGCGCAAAGCGACGTCAACCGCCGCCAGCAACTGGCCAAGTCCGGCGGCGTCAGCGGCGAAGAGATCCTGCATGCCGAAGCCGCGCTGAAGTCCGCCCAGTCCGGCCTGGCGCAAGCCCGCGCCGCGCTGGCCGCCTCGCGCGCCAAGCTGGCCACCAACCAGGCGCTGACCCAGGGCACCACGGTCGCCGACCATCCCGACGTGCAGCAGGCCGCGGCCGGCCTGCGCAACGCCTGGCTGGCGCAGTCCCGCACCGTGCTGCCCGCCCCCGTGGGCGGCGTGGTGGCGCGGCGCAGCGTGCAGGTCGGCCAGCGCGTCGCGCCCGGCTCGGCCCTGATGACGGTCGTGCCGCTGGACCAGGTGTGGATCGAAGCCAACTTCAAGGAAGGCCAGCTGCGCAAGATGCGCATCGGCCAGCCGGCCAAGATGGTCGCCGACCTGTACGGCAGCGCGGTCACCTACCACGGCACCATCGCCGGACTGGACGCCGGCACGGGCAGCGCCTTCGCCCTGCTGCCCGCCCAGAACGCCACCGGCAACTGGATCAAGGTGGTGCAGCGCGTGCCGGTGCGCATCACGCTGGATCCCGAAGACCTGAAGAAGCACCCGCTGCGCGTGGGCCTGTCGATGGACGTGGAAGTGGACGTGGGCAAGCAGGAAGGCGAACCGCTGACGCAGGCCGAACGCAAGGAGCCGGTCTGGTCGACGCGCGCCTTCGAGCCGGCCCACGATGAAGTCGACGCCATGATCAGCAAGATCATCGAGGCCAACCTCGCATCATGAGCGCAGCCAAGCAGCCCGCCGCCGCGCCGGCGCCCCCGCCTGGTGGTCACGCGCCGCTGGAAGGCGCGACCCGCATCATCGGGTCCATCGCGCTGTCCACGGCGGTGTTCATGAATGTGCTGGACACGTCGATCGCGAACGTGTCCATCCCGACCATTTCGGGCGATCTGGGCGTCAGCACCAGCCAGGGCACCTGGGTCATCACCTCGTTCGCCGTAGCCAACGCGATCACGGTGCCGCTCACGGGCTGGCTCACGCAACGCTTTGGACAGGTGCGGCTGTTCCTGATCTCCACGCTGCTGTTTGTGCTGGCGTCATGGCTGTGCGGCTTCGCGCCCTCGCTCGAAGCGCTGATCGCATTCCGCGTGCTGCAAGGCGCGGTCGCCGGCCCCATGATCCCCCTGTCGCAAGCGCTGATGCTGGCGAGCTTCCCCAAGTCCAAGGCGGGCATGGCGCTGGCGGTCTGGTCCATGACCACGCTGGTGGCGCCCGTCGCCGGGCCCTTGCTGGGCGGCTGGATCTCCGACAACTACACCTGGCCGTGGATCTTCTATATCAACGTGCCGGTGGGCCTGCTGGCCGCCTGGATCAGCTGGCGCATCTATGGCGACCGGGAATCGGTCACGCGCAAGCTGCCGATCGATAAAGTCGGCCTGGCGCTGCTGGTGGTGTGGGTAGGCGCGCTGCAGATCATGCTGGACAAGGGCAAGGAGCTGGACTGGTTCGCCAGCGGCACCATCATTGCGCTGGCCGCGACCGCCTTCGTCGCCTTCGTCTTCTTCCTGATCTGGGAACTGACCGACGCGCACCCCGTGGTGGACCTGCGCCTGTTCAAGATCCGCAATTTCACGGTCGGCGCGCTGACGCTGGCGGTGGCCTACGGCGTCTTCTTCGGCAACGTGGTGCTGCTGCCCCTGTGGCTGCAGAGCAATATGGGCTACACCGCGACCTACGCTGGGCTGGTGACCGCCCCGGTGGGCCTGCTGGCGATCCTGCTGACGCCCATCGTCGGCAAGATGCTGGCCACGCGCGACCCGCGGCAGATCGCGACGGTGGCGTTCCTGATCTTCGCGTTGGTGTGCTTCATGCGCTCGGGCTTCAACACCCAGACCGACGTGCGCACGCTGATGGTTCCGACCATCATTCAGGGCGCGGCCATGGCGACGTTCTTCGTGCCGCTCACCTCGATCACGCTGTCCAGCATCGAGCCGTGGCGCATTCCCGCGGCCTCCGGCCTGTCGAACTTCCTGCGCCTGACGGCGGGCGCGTTCGGCACCTCCATCGCCACCACGCTGTGGGAAAACCGCGCAACCATGCACCACTCGCAGTTGACCGAAGTGGCCAAGCCCGGCCAGCAGGCGTTCGACCAGACCATGACGGCGCTGCAGAACGGACTGGGCATGACGCATCAGCAAGCCCTGACCATGGTGGACGGACTGATCAATACGCAGGCCTTCACCATGTCGGCGGTGGACGTGTTCTACGCGTCCGCCATCATCTTCCTGGCCTTGACCGGCCTGGTCTGGTTCGCCCGTCCCCGGTCGACCAAGGCGAGCGGCGGCGGAGCCGCCGAAGCGGCGGCCGGCGCCCACTGAGGCGCGGCAGGCCCGATCCCCGGCGGCTGCGTCCGGGATCGGGCCGCAAGGCGCCCTATTGCTTCAGCAGGACCTGCCAGTCGGCGCGCTCAATGACGTCCGCGGGCAAGGCGCTGACGGGCGACAAGTTGAACACCGAGATGCCGCGGGCGCGCCATTGCGCGGCGGCGAAGCGGAACGACGGTTCGATCAGCTGCGAAAACTTGCGCGCCAGCCTGCTGGACTGGGGCGAGGTCCCTTCATCGTAGAAGCGCAGACCATTTTGCAGCGTCAGATCCAGCCCGTGCGCATAGACCTTGCGGGCGCCGCTGGACACCAGCACCTGCAAGGCGGCATAGGCCACTGTGTCGGCGTCGAATACGCCCAGTTCCACATTGAAGCTGAATCCCATGCTCCGCTTCGCGTCCAGCAACTGCACGTCGGGCGAGGCCGCCGCCATGCGCTGTAGCACGGCCGGCGCTGAAATACGCTGGTAAGCGCGTTCGGAGATCAGTTCTATGACGCAGATGCGGCAGCGGATCGACTCCTGCGGCAGCCCCTGCATGATGTAGCGCAGAACCTCGGGCAAGACGTACAGGGTCAGGTCGCGCGACACGATCTCGCGCACCAGATCGATACGCTCGCGCACGAAGTTCTGGTCGATGATGCAGTAATACTTGAACGGCAGGTCGAACTTGCGCGCCAGCACGATGGCGCCATTCACACCCATCGCCGCCCGGATGTCGAGCCGGTCGTAAGGTATCTGGGCGACCGACGGGCCGCTCAGGATCAGATGCACTTCCTCGTCGGCAGGATCGTAGCCTTGGGCCAGCGGCGTGACCGGCTGCGGCCGGCCAAAGGCGCGAAAGCCGCAGATGGCGCCAGACCTCTCCCTGCGGATCCGGACGAAAGGCCACAAGTGCTGGTTATGCCTCTGCGTGCGCGAGCGCAACACGCGAAACAGCTTGCGCACAAACCGGTCCGCCCGTCCACCGCCCACATGGGCGGCGGAGGAGGAAAAGACGGAATCGTCCATAGCCTGACCTGGGGCCGTACAGGCGACTTGCCTCAGCCCGCGGCGATCAGCGCGGCGATGGCGCTGCCGACGTCGGCGGTGGAGGCGGTGCCCTTCATGTCCCGGGTGCGCGGACCTTCCGCCAGGACGGTTTCGATGGCCTTGACGACCGCCGCCGAAGCGTCCGGATAGCCCAGGAAATCCAGCATCAGCGCGCCGCTCCAGATCTGGCCGATCGGGTTGGCGATGCCCTTGCCGTAGATGTCGGGCGCCGAACCGTGCACCGGTTCGAACAGCGACGGGAACTTGCGCTCCGGATTCAGGTTGGCCGAAGGCGCGATGCCGATCGTGCCGGTGCAGGCCGGCCCCAGGTCGGACAGGATGTCGCCGAACAGATTGGAAGCCACCACCACATCGAACCAGTCGGGATGCTGCACGAAATGGGCGCACAGGATGTCGATGTGATACTTGTCCCAGCGCACGTCCGGATACTTTTCGCCCATCTCGGCCACGCGCTCGTCCCACCAGGGCATCGAAATGGAAATGCCATTGGACTTGGTGGCCGCGGTCAGGTGCTTGCCGCGCTTTTGCGCCAGGTCGAAGGCGAACTTGAGGACGCGGTCGGCGCCGATGCGCGTGAAGACGCTTTCCTGGATGACCACTTCGCGCTCGGTGCCCGCGAACAGGCGGCCGCCGCTATTGGAATATTCGCCTTCGGTGTTCTCGCGCACGATGAAGAAGTCGATCTCGCCGGGCTGGCGGTCCTTCAGCGGGGAAGGCACTCCAGGCATCAGGCGCACCGGGCGCAGGTTGATGTACTGATCGAACTCGCGGCGGAACTTGAACAGCGAGCCCCACAGCGCTTCGTGGTCAGGCACCGTGGCGGGCCAGCCGATGGAACCGAAGAAAATCGCTTCGTGCTGGCCGATCTGCGCCTGCCAGTCGTCCGGCATCATCTTGCCGTGCTTGGCGTAATAGTCGCAGCTCCAGTCGAAATGGTCCCACTGAAAATCGATGCCGAATCGCGTTGCGACCGCGTCCAGCACCTTCAAGCCCTCGGGCACGACTTCCTTGCCGATACCGTCTCCAGGAATCACCGCAATCTTGTGTTTCTTTGCCACCACGTCTTCCTCTGTTTTGCTTTGGTATACCGCCCGGCATCGCAGACAGGAATGCCGCGGCGCAGTAATTGGATCGTTGCAGAAATATACGCCCCGCTGCCCGTGTTGCCAAAGAGCAGAACGAGCCGCCGCCTAGCGGCCGGACCTCATGAAACTCAGCGTCTGCCCTTGGACCCCAGCAGGGATCCCAGGATGCCCCGGGTCAATTCGCGCGCGATCGACCGGACCGTGCTCTTGGCCATGGTCTGCACCACGCCGTCGCGCTTGCCGCCGCGCGGGCCCGTCGACCCGAACAGGACTTCATTCAGGCTGTCCATGAGACCGCCGCCCGACTCTTGCGCGGCGCCCGTGCCTTCAGGCTGAGCGGAACCGTTCTTCGCCGCGCCGGCCTGGTCCACCGGCTTGGCCGCGCGCCCGGCCAGCACTTCATAGGCGGATTCGCGGTCGATGGATTTCTCATACTTCGACGCCAGCGGACTGCCCTGGCGCAGCGCCTGCCGCTCGGCATCGGTCGCCGGGCCGATCCGGCTTGCCGGCGGCACGATGTAGGCGCGTTCGGTCGGCATCGGTCGTCCCTTGGCATCCAGCAAGGAAACCAGCGCCTCGCCCACGCCCAGCTCGGTGATGGCGGCCTCGATGTCCAGCCCCGGATTGGGACGCATCGTCTGGGCCGCCGTCTTCACGGCCTTCTGGTCGCGCGGCGTGAACGCCCGCAAAGCGTGCTGGACGCGGTTGCCCAACTGCCCCAGCACGGTGTCGGGAATATCCAGCGGATTCTGGGTCACAAAATAGACGCCCACGCCCTTGGAGCGGACCAGACGCACCACCTGCTCGATCTTGTTCAGCAGCGCGGCCGGCGCGTCATTGAACAGCAGGTGGGCTTCGTCGAAGAAAAACACCAGCTTGGGCTGGTCCA
>JALDYL010000298.1:0-4948 GCA_032153965.1 Achromobacter sp.
TCAGCTCGTCCATCACGCGCGACCAGGTCCAGCCCGGCGACACGGAGTTGACGCGGATACCGTCGGCGGCATAGTCCATCGCCATGTTGCGGGTGACCTGCAGCAGCGCCGCCTTGGACACCGGATAGAGCCAGCGCCCGGTCTGCGCGACGCGCGACGAGATGCTGGTGAAATTGACGATGGCCCCGCCGCCGGCCGCAAGCAGATGGGGATGGACCGCGCGCGCGGCCATCACGGCGCTGACCAGGTTCACGTCGAGCGCGCGCAGCCAGTCGGCGCGGCCCGATGCGGCACCGTCGTCCAGATAGGTCGCGGCCAGGTTGACCAGGAAATCGATGCGGCCGAAATGCGCTGCTGCGTCCGCCACGCCGCGCGCCAGCTGCGCATCGTCGGCGATGTCCACCGGCCAGAAGCGCGTGCCGGCCGGATCGGCGGCGGCCACGCGTTCGCCGCCGGCCGCGTCGATATCGAACAGCGCCACGCGCACGCCGCAGGCGCGCAGCGTGGCGACCACGCCCGCGCCGATCAGCGTGGCGCCGCCGGTCACGATGGCCACTTTGTTGTCCAGACCCTTCATCGCATCACCTCGCCGTTGGCTGATTGAGTGAGGCGAATACTGGCGCCGCGCGCCGCGGCCGCGTTAGCCGGATCCGGCCTACGCTATCCGCAAACTGCGTTTATTCGAGGCAAGCTTGCGCCAGGTCCAATGGGCGTGTCCGGAAAATGCGGCGCCTGTCCGTTCCCTGCGGCTGGCGGCTACGCGGCGGGCCGGGCGCGGCCCGGCTTGCGCGAGGTCCGCGCGTGCTCCTTGATCAGGCGCACGAAGCGCTGCACCTGGCGGCTGGGGCGGTCAAAGCGCGAACGCACCAGGCTCAGCGACAGCGGGATGGACTCGCGCAACGGCCGCGTCACCACGCCGGGCCAGCCCTGTTGCCCGACCGAGAACTCGTCGACGATGGCCACGCCCGCGCCCACGCGGACCAGGGCGCAGGCCAGTTCGGCGCGCACGATTTCCACGGCCGGATTCCAATTGACGTTGGCGCGCTGGAAGGCCGCGGCCACCAACTGCCCGAACGGGATGTTGCGGTTGTAGAGGATCAGCCGGCACTCGGCCAGCTCGGCCAGGCTGAGCGCGCGGCGCGCGGCCAGCGGATGGCCTTGCGGCAGGATGCAGACCATCTCGCCCGTGGCCAGCGGCTCCACCACCAGGTTGGGATGGTCTATCGGCAGCACCGATACGGCCAGTTCCGCCTTGCGCCCCAGCAGCTCGTGCGCCATGTCGGACAGCAGCGTGGTGTGGAACTTGAGCCTGACCTTGGGATACAGCTCCAGGTACTGCGCGATCACGGGCGGCACGAAGTTCAGCGCCAGGCTGGGGCTGGAACACAAGGTCAATGCCCCCTCCGGCCGCTCGGCCAGGTCCCGCGCCAGTTCATCGATGCGCAAGGCTTCGTCGAACAGCGGCCCCACTTCCTCGAACAGGCGCTGCGCTTCAGGGGTAGGCGTGAGCTTGCCCTTGTCGCGTTCAAACAATTGCAGGCCCAGGCTTTGCTCGGTGTGGGCGATGAGGCGGCTGACCGCCGGCTGCGACACGAACAACAGCTTGGCCGCGCCGTTCATGGAGCCGGTCAGCATCACCGCCCGGAACACTTCCATCTGCCTGAGTTTGAAACGCATGCTGATCCGATAATCGTTTGTTATAACCCCTGGCCAACTTAGCATAAGCGCTGTAATCCCGCATTCATTAGCATTCCGGATGGCTCCTGGCGCGCTTTCCAGGACGATTCGATAAAGGGAATGCATGACACTCACCGTAGGATTCGTAGGCCTGGGCATGATGGGCCTGCCCATGCTGGAAAACCTCGCCGGCGGCGAGGAGCGCTACAACATCCTGGCGTATGACCGCGACCCCGCGCGCCTGGAGCGCCTGGCGGACCACCCCGCCTGGAACCAGACGCTCAAGCCGGCCGCCGGCCTATCGGCGCTGGCCGCCTGCGACGTGGTCATCACCATGCTGCCCGACAGCGCCATCACCAACGCGGTGATCGAAGGCGAGCATGGACTGGCGGGCGTGATGCGCCCCGGCTCGGTGCTGCTGGACATGGGCTCGTCCAACCCGGCCGAAACGCTGCGGCTGGCGCCGCTGCTGCGCGCGGCGGGCGTGACGCTGATCGACGCGCCGGTGTCGGGCGCGGTGGCCAAGGCGGCCGCGGGCACCTTGGCCATCATGGTGGGCGCCGACGCCGACGGCCTGGCGCGCGTGCGCCCCCTGCTCTCGCGCATGGGCGCGTCCCTCATCCACACCGGCGCCGTGGGTTCCGCCCACGCCATGAAGGCGCTGAACAACTACGTCTACGCCGCCGGCCTGCTGGCCGCCAGCGAAGCGCTCTTGATCGCCCAGCGCATGGACCTGGACCTGGAGGTGTTCACCGACGTGCTCAACGCCTCCAGCGGCCGCAACGTCGCCACCGAAACCAAGCTGCGCCAGTTCATCGTGCCCGGCACCTACAACGGCGGCTTCGCCCTGGCTTTGATGGCCAAGGACCTGCGCACCGCGAATGCGCTGCAAACGCTGGCCGGCGTGCCCGCGACGCAGCTGTCGCTGTGCACGGCGCTGTGGCAGCGCGCGCTTGCGGACATGCCCGCGGGCGTGGACAACACCGAGATCCACCGCTACCTGCAGCGCCTGGAAACCCCGGCTTCTGCCTGAAGCGCCGGACGCCAACGATAACGAGATCCACAGGAGACAAGCATGAAACGATCCGCCGCCGCGCTTGCGCTGGCGCTGGTGCTGGGCGCGCCGCTCGCGCCCGCCGACGCCGCGGGCTATCCCGACCACCCCATCCGCCTGGTCGTGCCCTTCCCGCCGGGCAGCATCACCGACGTGGTGGCGCGCAGCCTGGGCCGCGCCATGGCCGACGACCTGGGCCAGCCCGTGGTGGTGGAGAACAAGCCCGGCGCCAACGGCATCATCGGCACCCATGACGTGGCCCGCGCCAAGCCCGACGGCTACACACTGGTGGTGGTGGGCGTGTCCACCGCGGCCAGCGGCGTGAGCCTGTTCAAGGACCTGCCCTACAACCCCGCCACCGACCTCGCGCCCATCGGCGCCGTCGCCGAAACGCCTTACCTGCTGGTGGGCTCGCCGCGCATGCCGGGCACCAAGGTATCCGATCTGTTTGCCTATGGCGCCCAGCATCCGGGCAAGCTGACCTATGCCTATGGCTCGGGCAGCGCGCAGGTGTTCGGCGCCAAGCTGGCGGCCATGGGCAAGATCAACGTCACGCCGGTGCCCTATCGCGGCGGCCCCCAGGCGCTGACCGACGTCATCGGCGGCACCGTCGACCTCACCTTCACCGACCTGGCCAACGGCCTGCAGCAGGCGCGCGCCGGCAAGGTCAAGACCTACGGCGTCAGCACCCCCGAACGCTTTCCGTTGGCGCCGGACATCCCCACGCTCAATGAGACCGGCGCCGCCGGCTTCGACCTGACCGTGTGGTTCGGCCTGATGGGCCCGGCCGGCCTGCCCGCGCCCATGGTCGAACGCCTGTCGCAATCGCTGGGCCGCGCCTTGGCCAACGGCGAACTCAAGCAGGCCTATGAACGCCAGGGCCTGACCGTCAAGCAGCAGAGTCCGGATGAATTCGGCGGTTTCGTGCGCGCCGAGATCGACAAATGGGCCGCCATCGTCAAGGAAACCGGCATTCCGCCGCAATAGCACGCCCTCTTCAACCGCTACCAGGAATTCCCCGCATGTCGCTGATCGATATCCGTAAACGCTGCCTCATCGTCGAGACCACTTACCACGAGAACGGCCCGGCGCCCGAGCGTCCTCTGACGCTTGCCGCCGCCTGCGCCGTCATCCGCAATCCCTATGCCGGCCGCTACGAGCCGGACCTGATGCCCTTCATGGCCGAACTGCGCAGCCTGGGCACGCTGCTGGCGACCGAGTTGGTGGACACGCTGGGCGGCAAGGACCGGATCGAGGTCTACAGCAAGGCCGCCATCGTCGGCCTGGACGGCGAAATGGAGCATGGCGCGGTCTGGCACGAGGCCGGCGGCTGGGCCATGCGCAGCGTGCTGGGCGAGCCCCGCGCCATGGTGCCCGCCGTCAAGGCCGTGGCCGTGGCCGGCTACCGCATGATGGTGCCGGTGCACTACATCCATGCTTCCTACGTGCGCAGCCACTTCAACAGCATCGAGATCGGCATCCAGGACGCGCCGCGCGCCAACGAAATCCTGTTCGCGCTGGTCATGGGCACGGGCGGCCGGGTGCATTCGCGGCTGGGCGGGCTGACCAAGGAAGCGGTGGCCGTGCACGACGGACAGCGATAGCAGCTGCCTAGGCCTGCGGCCTGCCAACGACTCGCAGCAGCCTAGACGCCAGGTATCGTCAGCGACAGCCCCGCGCGGTCGGCCACGTTGCAGATGTGGGCGCGCATGGCGCGGCGCGCGGCTTCGGCCGAACCGGTGGCCAGCGCGTCGATGATGGCCGCGTGTTCGTATATCGGCTCGCGCACGCGCGCCGGATCGGCGAAGGCGACCTGCCGGCTGCCGTCCACCACTTCGGCGATGTTCTCGGCCAGGTCCAGCAGCATGGGGCTGCCGGCGATCTCGTACAGGCAGGCATGGAAGGCGCGGTCGCCTTCCGACATGGCCACCAGGTCGCCGGCGTCGGCGGCCTGCTCCATGTGCGTGATGGTGGCGCGCAGGCGGGCCAGCCCCGCCTGGGTGACCACGCCCGCGGCCAGGCCGGCGGCCAGTTCCTCCAGCTGATTGCGCACCAGGTAGACGTCGCGCAAGGCATAGCGGCCCTGGAAGCGCCAGCGGCCATAGGCGCTGCCCAGACCTTTTTCGCCGGGCCGCGCGATGAACACGCCGCGCCCGGCTTCGCTGCGCAGCAGCCCCAGCCCTTCCAGCATGGTGATGGCCTCGCGCAGCGAGGCGC
>JALDYL010000299.1:0-4922 GCA_032153965.1 Achromobacter sp.
TGGGTTCGCAGCTGCGCGTGCCGGGCACCAACGCCCGCGGCTGATCGCGGCAGAAACCAAAAAGACGCGCCATGAAACACCCCAAAAGTTGGACTAATGTCCGACTTTTGGGGTGTTTCAGTCTCTGCGGACGATATCTCTGTAGAGTTGTGCGCGCTGCTTACGCGATTGGCCGTGAAACCACGACTCGTCGAGCACACGCCCAATAAGCTGCGTCAGAGGATGGCCCCCGCAATAGCTTGCAAGGTTCGCTTGCCGCGATCCCCCACAGCCTTCCTTGGGCTTGTTCTATAGCGAAATTAGTGAAATTATGCTTTTACGATAATTTTTATAATCTCTGTACATGTTCAACTTTGCTCTGTACATGTTCAACTTTGCCGAGATTGGCGCGTTGAGCAAGGCTGATGCAACCTTGGCCATCAACGTGCCGGCAAACAACGAGAACGTCGAAGTCGAGCCAGCAGCGATCGACTCGATCATTGCCGTAACCCAAGGGTATCCGTACTTCCTGCAAGAGTGGGGAAAATGCGCGTGGGATGTCGCAAATGCCAGCCCGATCACTGCGGAAGACGTCCAGAATGCGTCCCGCGAAGCTGTCGCCGCATTGGATGAAGGCTTTTTTCGCGTCCGATTCGATCGCCTTACGCCGGCCGAAAAAAGGTACTTACGCGCCATGGCGGATTTAGGCCCGGGTCCTCATAGATCTGGTGACATCGCGCAGCAGCTAGGGCGGCCCGTTGCGTCCTTCGGACCCGTTCGCGGCTCCCTGATTGCCAAGGGCATGATCTGGAGCCCTACACATGGCGACACAGCGTTCACGGTCCCCACTTTTGACGAGTTCATGAAACGCATCATGCCCGGAGAGGGCTGGCAGACCAACTGAGTTCGATATTTCGATCGGCATCATGAGGGGCTGTCCTTGAAGACAGCCCCCGAACGGTATCCTAACGTCCAACACCAGCGAACTGCGCGCTCCATAGCGCCAGTTGGCCCGCGGTGACGCCCACGCCGCCGCACAGGATGACCGCCACCGAGCGCGCGTTCTTCAGAAATTCCGAACCGCTGTCCAGCGCCGCCACCGAGGCGCCGCAGGCGGGCTCGACCAGGATGCGGTGCTCCAGCAGCACGTCCTCGCAGGCCGCCACCGCGGCGGCATCCGACACCACCACGCTCGCGATGGGATGCTCCTTCGCCAGGTCCAGCGCGCGGTCGCAGACCTGCCGCGCACCCAATGAGGTCGCAATGGACCTGATCTCGGGCAACAGCACCGGCGCCCCTGCATTCAGGGCCTGGGCATAGGAATCCGCGCCCGCCGTCTCGGCCGCGATCACCGGGACCTCGGCCCAGCCATTGCGCCGCAAGCCCTCGACCACGCCGCACAGCAGGCCGCCGCCGCCGACCGAGCAGATGACCGCATCCGGCCGGCCGCCCTGCCGGGCCAGTTCGTCGATCATGGTCGCGTGCCCCTCCCACAGCAAGGGGTCATCGAAGGGATGCAGGAACGCGTCCGCCTCGGTCATGAGTTCCAGCGCCCGGGCGTTGGCCTCCATCCAGGAGGCGCCGTGCACGATGACTTCCGCGCCCTCGGAACGGATCAGGCTCTTGGCGCGCTCCGAGGTCGTGGCCGGCACCACCACCGTCACCGGCGTGGCCAGCATGCGGCCGGCGTAGGCCACCGCATAGCCGGCGTTGCCGCCGGACGAGGAAATGAAGCGACGGGCGCCGCGGGATTTGTAGATCTGGCAGGCATGGCCTATGCCGCGGGCCTTGAACGAGCCGCTGGGCTGCAGCGCCTCCATCTTCAGGCGCACGTCCTTGCCGCTGCGCAGGGAAAGAGCGCGGGATGCGAGCGCCGGGGTTTCGATATGGATTGCCATGTTCTGTGTTCTGAAAAAGTGAATCGGGTCGCGGCCTCAGGCCGCGCTGGCCACCACGCAGCAGACGTTGCCGGGCACAACGATGCCGGGATGCCGCTTGGCGAAGACGACGCCACTGGTGCCGTAAACCAGTTCGATCGGTGCGCGCCGCGGATCGAAGGTTTGATGGATGCGCCCAGCGGGCTGGCCGGCTTCGACCGCCTCGCCAGGCCGATGATAGGCCTCGAACACGCCCCGTTCCGAGGCTATGACGTAGGACTTGGCGCCGGTGACCTTGAACAGGGGCGCGGGCTGCGCCGCAAGCGGCTGGGCACAGGCCTGGTCCAGCACGCCCCAGTGCGCCAGCACGCGCTGCGCGCCCGCGCGGCACAGCGCGAGCGCGCTGTCCGTCACGGTGCCGCGCCCCGCCATCTCGGTGCTGACGCAGGTAAGCCCGGCGGCCACCGCCGTGGCGACGCTGGTGCGCGTGTCGCCCAACGTGTCCAGCAGCACGTTGAACGGCGCGCCGAAGGCCATCACGGCATCGATGTTGCGCTGGGTCTGCGCCGTATCCTGCGAAGGTTGGACCAGGGCGCTGGGAATGATGTCCAGGGACGATCCGCCCGAATGCAGGCTCAGGAACGCGTCGCCGCGCGAGAACAGCTCGTCGCTGACGTAGGCGGCGATCTGTTCCGTGATGCTGCCCGCATGATCGCCGGGAAAACTGCGGTTCAGGTTCTTGCCGTCCAGCGGCGAGGTGCGCAGGCCGGCTTCAGCTGCCGGCGCGTTGAGCGACGGCATGACGATCAGGCGGCCCCGGACGCGTTCGAGCGGCAGGTCGCGGATGAATTCGCCCAGCACGATCTGGCCTTCGTATTCGTCGCCATGGTTGCCGCCTTCCAGGATGACGGTGGGGCCGTCGCCGTTCGCCAGCACCGCCATGGGTATGCGCACCGTGCCCCAGGCGTCGTCGTGGGGCGACTGCGGAATATGCAGGAAGCCCGCCTGGCGCCCGGGCGCGTCGAGATCGATGTCGGTGAACGCCGTCGCGCACTGCGGGTTGCGCGCCGGCAGGTGCGCGACCCGCCGGTCACGCAATAACGGCGACTCGCGGAATGTCGGTTTCGTCATAGACCTTTTGGGTATACGTTATGGGGTTAGATCGCGAAAATATAGGTATTTGAAGCTTCGGCAACAAATACTTTTGGTGTGTATAACGTATGCCTGGGAGGCATGGCATGGAGTTGAGGCAGTTGCGCTATTTCGAGGCCGTGTGTGCGGCCGGCAGCGTGGCGGGCGCGGCCAAGGCCTTGCATATCGCCCAGCCGGCCCTGTCGCGCCAGATGATGGCGCTGGAAGAGGAGTTCGGCGCGCAGTTGCTGGTGCGGCTGCCGCGCGGCGTGGCGCTCACCCGTGCCGGCGAGGCCCTGCTCGCCCAGGCGAAGCTGATGCTGGCGGGCGCCGAAGCCCTGCGGGCGCAGGTGGCGCTGGCGGCCAACGGCAAGGCGGGCTCGCTGAAGATCGGCGTCATGCCCGGCTACAGCTGGCTGCCCGGACTGGGGCAGGCGATCGCGGCCCTGTCGCGCGCCTCGCCCGATACCGACGTGCAACTGGAATCCGGCCTGTCGGCCTGGCAGCTGGATGCGATCAAGCGCCACGAGCTCGATGCGGGCGTGGTCGCCTGGCGCTCTCCGCTCGATGGCGATGTCGAAGGAATGAAGATCTATGAAGACCGCATGGTCCTGGCCATGCCCGCGGCGGTGGCACGCAGCGTCGGAAAGATCCGGACGCTCAAGGACTTGGCGGGCCAGAAATTCATCCTGTTCCCGCGCGCCGGGTCGCCCTCGCACTATGACGCGCTGGTGCGCATCCTGAAAGCCGCCGGCATTCCGCTGACGCGCCCGGCTGCCGTGGCGACCGATCTTCCCACCATCCTGGGCCTGGTGTCGGCCGGATTGGGCTGTGCCATCATTCCCGCGTCGTTCCGGCAGCATGGCCCGGCCGGCGTGGTGTTCAAGGAAATCGGCGGCATAGACCTGACCTTCGATCTGGAGCTGGTCTGGCGCGCCGACCAGCGCGATCCGCTGCTCGCCAGCTTCGTGGGCCTGTTCCCGCCCCCCGGAAAGCCGACCTGAGGCGCGATCCGGCCCGGTTGGGCCTCAGGGATTTTCATATCGCGAAATCGCGCAAACTCCTTAAAATAGGCGGATTCCAGAAGGGAAAAATCAAAGGATAGAAATATGGGCTTTCTCGCCGGCAAGCGCATCCTGGTCACCGGGGTGCTTTCCAACCGATCCATCGCCTACGGCATCGCGCGCGCCTGTCACCAGCAAGGCGCCGAACTGGCGTTTACCTACGTGGGCGACCGCTTCAAGGATCGCGTGGGCGAATTCGCCGCCGAATTCGGCAGCAAGATCGTGCTGCCTTGCGATGTGGCCGAAGACAGCCAGATCGAAGGCGCCTTCACCGAACTCGGCCAACACTGGGACGGCCTGGACGGCCTGGTGCACTCCATCGGCTTCGCGCCGCGCGAAGCCATCGCCGGCAACTTCCTCGACGGCCTGTCGCGCGAGGGCTTCCGCATCGCCCACGACATCTCGGCCTACAGCTTCGCCGCCATGGCCAAGGCCGCGCTGCCCCTGATGGAAGGCCGCAACGGCTCCGTGCTGACGCTGACCTATCTGGGCGCCGAACGCGTGGTCCCGAACTACAACACCATGGGCCTGGCCAAGGCCTCGCTGGAAGCCAGCGTGCGCTACCTGGCCACCGCGCTGGGCCCGCGCGGCATCCGCGCCAACGGCATTTCCGCCGGCCCCATCAAGACGCTGGCCGCCAGCGGCATCAAGGACTTCTCGGCCATCCTGAAGTTCGTGGAAGCCCAGGCGCCGCTGCGCCGCAACGTCACCATCGAAGACGTGGGCAACGTCGCCGCCTTCATGCTATCGGACCTGGCCGCCGGCGTGACGGGCGAGATCACCCATGTGGACGCCGGCTTCTCGACCATCGTCCCGGGCATGGAAGACTAAATCCGCGCACGGCCGGGACCCGCGGGCCCCGGCCGCGGCC
>JALDYL010000070.1:0-24442 GCA_032153965.1 Achromobacter sp.
CTATGGTCGAAAGAGGTTCCGGCATCGCCGTCTGGCGGCAAATCGGCGAAGCGCTGGCGGATGACATCCGCAACAAGCTCTATGCGGCGGGCGAACAGCTGCCGTCCGAGCCCGAGCTGGCCGCCAAGTTTTCCGTCAATCGCCACACCATCCGCCGCGCGATGGGCGAACTCGAACAAGGCGGCCTGGTCCGCATCGAGCAAGGCCGCGGCACCTTCGTCCAGGAACACGCGATCGATTACGCCATCGGCAAGCGCACGCGCTTTTCCGAGAACCTGCGCAGCCAGGGCATGCTGGGCCACCAGGAAGTCCTGGGCAGCCAGAGCCTGCGCGCCGGCGACATCGCCAAGCACCTGGGCCTGAGCCGTACCGCGCCGTTGCTGCGGGTGCAGATCGTGGGCAAGGCGGAGAACCGCCCGATCAGCGTCTCGGAACATTTCTTCGACGAAAAGCGCTTCCCCGATTTCGCGGAACGCCTGGCTTCGCTGCGCTCGATCTCCAAGGTCTATACCCACTACGGCATCGGCGACTACACGCGCAAATGGTCGCGCATCACCGCCGCCCTGCCCACGCCCGAGATCGCCCGCCTGCTGGGCCAGCCCAAGACCCGCCCCATTCTGCAGGTGGAAGCCCTGAACGTGGACCAGCAAGGCGCGCCGCTGCAATACAGCGTCGCCCGCTTCGTCGGCGACATGGTCCAGCTGATGGTGACGGACGACAGCTGACGCAAGGCCGCCGCCTGCGCGCGCAGGCGGCGCGGAAGGCTCCGACTAACGGCTTAACTCATCTAGACATCTGGTTGTAATGCAATCCCGCTAACGTCATGCCATGAACACACACACGCACGCCCCCTCGCCCCTGGCCGGTGTCACAGGCCAACGCATCCTGACGCCGCGCGGCGTCGAGCAGGCCAGCCTGCGGTTCCACGGCGGACTGATCGAAGGCTCCGCCGCCGCGGCGCCTCGGGGCGCGCCCTGGTTCGACGCCGGCAACCTGTTGGTGCTGCCCGGCATCGTCGACCTGCACGGCGACGCCTTCGAGCGCGCCGTCATGCCGCGGCCCAGCGTGACGTTTCCCTATGACGGCGCGCTGTTCGACGTGGACCGCCAACTGCTGGCCAACGGCATCACCACCGAGTTCCACGGCGTGACCCTGTCCTGGGAAGGCGGGCTGCGCGGCGAGGCTTACGCCGAGCGCATGTTCGACGCGCTGGAACGGATGCGCCACCTCATGGGCGCGCGGCACTATGTGCATCTGCGCTTCGAAACCCATCACATGGGCGGCCTGGAAATTGCCCAGCAATGGATACGCGACGGCCGCGTGCGCTTCCTGGCCTTGAACGACCACCTGCCCAGCATGGCGCGCCGCCTGGGCGACGAGCGCAAGCTGATGCAGTACGCCAACCGCGCCGAGTGCGATCTCGACGTCTTCCAGGACCGCATCCGCAGCGCCATGGCTGCCGCCGATGCGGTGGCCGACGCCATGCGCGAGCTGACCGGCTGCGCGCAGGAAGCCGGCTTGAAGGTGGCCTCGCACGACGATCCGGACGCCGCCACCCGCCGCTACTACCACCAGCTGGGCTGCGGCGTGGCGGAGTTTCCGCTGACCCGCGAGGCCGCCGGCGTCGCCCGCGACCTGGGCGACTCCGTGGTCTTCGGCGCGCCCAATGTCGTGCGCGGCGGCAGCCACACCGGCGCGCCCAGCGCCACCGAGATGATCCGCGCGGGCCTGTGCGACATCCTCACGTCCGACTATTACTACCCTGCCCCGCTGGCCGCCGTGATGAAGCTGGCCAGCGACGGCGTGCTGCCGCTGGCGCAAGCCTGGGATCTGGTGTCCTTGAATCCAGCCCGCGCCGCCGGCCTGAAGGACCGCGGCGCGCTGGCCCCCGGGCTAATCGCCGACGCCATCGTGGTGGACGACCAGGTGCCGGGCCTGCCCCGCGTCTGCGCCGCGATCGTGGGCGGCGAGCTGCGTTACGCCACGCGCGCCTTCGGCGACAGCCACAGCCAGCGCATGGCGGCCTGACCATGCCGCTCGCCCACCGCTACGCCCTGTACCTGGCGCCCACCGGTCCCTGGCGCGAACACGGCAGCCGCTGGCTGGGCCGCTGCGCCGACACCGGCCTGGCGCTGCCGCCGCTGCCGGGGCAAGACGCGGACTCGCGCGACTGGACCGAAGCGCCGCGCCACTATGGCTTGCACGCCACGCTGAAGCCGCCGTTCCGCCTGAGCGCGGGCGCCAGCCCTGAACACGTCGACGCGGCCGCCCGCCAGTTGGCCGCAGGCGGCACGCCGTTTTCGCTGACGCTGGAATGCGAGCCGCTGCGCGGCTTCCTGGCCTGGCGCATCGCCCCGTCCGATACGCGGGGCCGCGCACGGATCCAGGCCCTGGCCGAAGCCGCCGTGCGCGACCTGGACCCCTTGCGCGCGCCGCCCACGCCCGAGGAAACCGCGCGCCGCCAGCCCCAATCGCTGAGTCCGGCGCAGCAAGCCATGCTGGCGCGCTGGGGCTATCCGTATGTGTTCGACACCTACGTTTTCCACATCACGCTGACGGGCAGGCTGCAAGGCGAGGCGCTGTCGCAGGCGCAGGCCGGCATCGCCTCGTTCGCCGATCCCTTGCGCGGCCAGCGCATGGCGGTGCCCGGAGTCAGCATCTATGTGCAGCCGACGGCGGGCGCGGATTTCATCGCGGCGCGCCACTATGGCTTTGACGGCTCCAGCGCCGATGCGGCCGGGGCCGGCTATCTGCAAGGGCCGGCGGCGGCATGACTCCCTCGATTTCCACCGACGGCGCAAGGCTGATCTACCTGATGGGCGCATCGGGCAGCGGCAAGGACACCCTGCTGCGCCTGCTGCGCGCGGAGCTGCGCGGCGACGAGCCCGTGCTGGTCGCGCATCGCTACATCACCCGCGACAGCGGCGATACCGAAGACGCGCTGCGCCTGACCGAAGACGAGTTCGAACGCCGCGCCGCGCTGGGCTGCTTCGCGCTGCGCTGGGCCAGCCATGGCCTGCAATACGGCATCGGCATCGAGATAGACGCCTGGCTGTCCTGCGGCGCCGCGGTCATCATCAACGGCTCGCGCGCGCACCTGCAACAGGCGCACTCGCGCTACCCGGCCTTGACCGCCGTTGAGGTCACGGTCGATCCCGGCCAGCTCGTCCTCCGCCTGGCGGGACGCGGCCGGGAAAGCGCGGAACAGATCGCCCAGCGCCTGGCGCGCGCGACGCAGGCCTTCCCTGTGCCGCCGCAATGCCGGCTGCTGCGCGTCAGCAACGACGCCGCGCCGGAAACCGCTGCCGCCGCGCTATTGGGCATCGCCCGCGGCAAGCTCGACGCCTAGCGCCGCCATTCATCGCCAGTCGCCCTGGCCCCAGGGCGCCGCGGCCTCGCCGCACAGATCCAGCAGGATCTCCGAAAAGTACTCCTCGGCCGCCAGCGGCTGTTCGCGCTTGCGCCGGATCAGGTTGATCGGCGGCAATTCCCAGCCGAAGTCCCAGGGCACCATGCCCAGCTTGCCGCGCTGGCAGAGTTCGCGCGCGATGTCTTCGGGCACCACCGAAACAAAGGTCTCGTTCATGGTCAGCATGCCTTCGATCACGTCGGTGGAGTACGCCTCCAGCACCGGCGATGGCGGCTGCAGTTCGGCGCGTATGAAGTGTTCCACGATCAGTTGCCGCGTCGGCGTGTTGGCCGCCGGCAGCACCCAGTCCATCGCCGCCACCGCGGCCCAGTCCGGCTTGCGCCGCGCCAGCCTCTGCGCAAGCCGGCCATGCGCGATCAGGCGCGGCCGCTGGCGGTACAGCACGCGGTGGATCAGGTCCTCCGGCGCCACGATCGAGGTGGCCCGGCTGATGATGCAATCCAGTTCATGCCGGCGCAGCATGGGCACCAGATGGTCGGTGGTGGCGCGGTGCAGGCTGAGCGTCACGCCGTGGCGCTGGTGCAGGCGGCTGATGGCCGCCGTCAGCAAGGCGCTGGACACATAGGGCACCACGCCCACCTGCAGATGCGCGGAACGGCCGGCGTGCAGGGCTTCGACCTCGCGCGCCCACAAGTCCAGGTCGCTGAGCATGTGGCGCGCGCGTACCAGGGCCAGCTTGCCCAGCGGCGTGGCTTGCAGGCCGCGCCCGGTGCGCGTGAATAGCGGCGCGCCGAAGATGTCCTCGATCTCCGTGAGGGCCTTGGTGACCGCGGGCTGGCTGATGCCGGCCGCGGCCGCCACGCGCGTGAGCGAGCCGTGCCTGGCGATGTCGATCAGTAGCGCCAGGTGGCGGTGCTTGAGGCGGTTGGCGAGACGGGCGGCATCCCAGGACACGATCTTTCCTATAACCAATTGGTTATTCAATTATGCCAACAAAGGTAAAACCAGTTATTTCACATCCCTATACTGCAAACATTCCCTGCTGCCCGGACCGGTCCCATGAGCGCATCCTTCACCACTCGCCCCGAAATACGCGGCACCTTCGGCGTGGTCTCCTCCACCCACTGGCTGGCCTCCCAGGTGGCCATGGGCGTGCTGGAACGCGGCGGCAATGCCTATGACGCCGCGGTCGCCGGCGGCTTCACGCTGCAGATCGTGGAGCCGCACCTGAACGGGCCCGGCGGCGAAGTGCCCATCCTGTTCTGGAGCGAACGGGAGCAACGCATGCGCGCGCTATGCGGCCAGGGCCCTGCGCCCGCGCTGGCGACGCCGGCGTACTTCCGCGGCCTGGGCGTGGATCTGGTGCCCGGCATCGGCCTCTTGCCCGCCACCGTGCCCGGCGCCTTCGGTGCCTGGCTGACCCTGCTGCGCGACTATGGCAGCTGGGAGCTGGCCGACGTGCTGCGTCCGGCCATCGACTATGCGCGCAACGGCTTTCCCTTGGTGCCGCGCATCTCCCAGGCGATCCTGGCGGTGCAGGCGCTATTCCGCGACGAATGGACCAGCTCGCGCGAGGTCTGGCTGCCGGACGGCCGCGTGCCCGCGCCTGACGCGTTGTTCCGCACCCCCGCCATCGCCGCCACCTACACCCGCATCCTGGACGAAGCGCACGCCCGGAGCACCGACCGGCGCGGCCGCATCGATGCCGCGCTGGAGGTCTGGTACCGCGGCTTCGTGGCCGACGCCATCGACGACTACTACACCCGGGCCGAGGTGCGCGACACCACGGGCCAGCGCAACCGCGGCCTGCTGCGCAAGTCCGACCTGGCCGATTGGCGCGCCACCTACGACGAGCCTCTGACTGTCCAGTACGGCCGCTACACGGTGGCCAAGTGCGGGGGCTGGTCGCAAGGCCCGGTCCACCTGCAGCAACTGGCGATACTGCGGCACCTGAGCCTGGACGGGCTGGAGCCAACCTCGCCGCAATTCGTGCACTACGTGGCAGAGGCAGCCAAGCTGGCCTTCGCCGACCGCACCGCCTGGTACGGCGACCCCGACTACGCGCAGGTGCCGCTGGCCGCCCTGCTCAGCGACGACTACGCCCGCGTCCGCGCGGCGGGCATCGGCGCGCGCGCTTGCCCCGAGTTCCTGCCAGGCAGCCCGGACGGCCTGGCGCCGCGCCTGCCCGACCTGGATGCCGCGGCCCGCACCCTGGCTGCCTCCGACACACGCTTCGGCGTGGGCGAACCTACTTTCGCGGCGCTGCCGCCGGTGGCCGAATGGGCCGCTCGCGAGATCTTCGTGGGCGACACCTGCCAGATCGACGTCATCGACCGCGACGGCAATATGGTGGCCGCCACGCCGTCGGGCGGCTGGCTGTCATCCAGCCCCGTCGTGCCTGGCCTGGGCTTCCCGCTGACCACGCGCCTGCAGATGACCTGGCTGGACGAGGGCGTGCCGGGCCGGCTGCAGCCCGGCAAGCGCCCCTGCACCACGCTGTCGCCGGGCCTCGCGCTGCGCGACGGCCAGCCTTACATGGCGTTCGGCACGCCGGGCGGCGACCAGCAGGACCAATGGACGGTAGCGTTCTTCCTGCGCCACGCCATGGGCATGAATCTGCAGGAGGCGATCGAAGCGCCCTCCTGGCATATCGATCACTTCCCGGGCTCGTTCTGGCCGCGCAGTCTGACCTTGAACCGGCTGACCGTGGAATCACGCATGCCGGCCGCCACGCTGGAGGCGCTGCGCGCGGCGGGCCACGAGGTCAAGGTAGGACCGGACTGGTCCGAAGGCCGCATCAGCGCCTGCACCCGCGAGCCTGCCGCGGGCGGCGGCCTGCTGCTGCGCGCCGGCGCCAACCCGCGCGGCATGCAGGGCTATGCCGCCGGCCGCTGAACCTGTTTCATCCAACCGGCATGCAGACCGGACATCAAGCAAAGGGGTACACACCATGAAACTGCAATTCAAACGACTGCTGCGCACCTTCGCGCTGGGACTGGCCCTGGCCGCGCCCGCGCTCACGCATGCCGCGTGGCCCGAAAAACCCATCACGCTGATCGTACCGTGGGCCGCGGGCGGCTCCACCGACATCCTGGCGCGCGTGCTGTCCGAAGGATTGACCCAGTCGCTGGGCCAGCCCGTGATCGTGGAAAACCGTTCGGGCGCGTCCGGCAACATCGGCACCACCTTCGTGGCGCGCGCCAAACCCGACGGCTACACCTTGCTGGTGGGCTCAATGAGCACCCACACGATGAACCAGGCGCTGTACTCCAGCATGCCGTTCGACGGCGTGAAGGATTTCACGCCCATCGCCGAGCTCGCGCTGGTCACCAACACCTTGGTGGTGAACCCGTCGGTGCCCGCCTCCAACGTCAAGGAATTCATCGCCTATCTCAAGGCCAATCCCGGCACCGTGGCCTACGCCTCCGCCGGCCAGGGCTCCACCAACCATCTGAGCGCCGCACTGTTCGAGAAGGCCGCGGGCGTGAAGATGATGCACATCCCCTATCGCGGCGGCGCCCCCGCGGTGCTGGATACCGTGGCCGGCCGCACGCAGGTGCTGTTCAGCGCCGGCACGCAGACCCTGCCGCACGTGCAGAACAACAAGCTGAAGCTGCTGGCCGTGACCGAAGAGGCCCGCTCGCCCTTGCTGCCTGAAGTGCCCACGGTGGCCGAGACCCTGCCGGGCTACGAGCTGTCGGTCTGGTATGGCGCCTTCGGTCCCGCCGGCATGCCGCCCGAGCTGACCGCGCGCCTGAACCGCGAGATCAACCTGATCCTCAAGCGTCCCGAGGTCATCAAGAAGATGGGCGACATGGGCGTGCTGCTGACCGAGACCACGCCGGAACAGTTCGGCCAGATCCTGGCGCGCGACGCCGACAAGTACGGCAAGCTGATCAAAGAGCTGGGAATCACCGCCGAATGACCGTGAGCATCCATTCCGCGCCGCGGGCGCAGGCCGGCGTGGCCGCCATCGCCCGCGCCTACGCCGCCGCCGATCCGGCCGCGGCCTTCCAAGCCATCGACGCCCATGCCCATGCCGCGCTGGCGCACACGCTGTGCACGGTCAACCGCTACGATGCGCAGGCCATGCGGGTCGTGCGGCTGTACAGCTCCAACCCCGAGGCCTATCCGCCGGGCGGCAGCAAGGACAAGAGCGGCACCGCCTGGGGCCGCCACGTCCTGCTGGAACAGAAGCTGTTCGTGGGCGAAGGCGAGGACGCGCTCCGCGAGTTCTTCAACGACCACGACGCGATCCGGCGCCTGGGCCTGCGGTCCGTCATCAATGTGCCGGTGGTGTACGGCGCGGTCTGCCTGGGCACCGTCAATTTCCTGATGCCGCGCGCGGCGGTCTCGGATGCCGATGTGCAGGCCGCCCAGCTGGCGGGCCTGCTGGCGCTGCCTGCGTTCCAGGCGTTGCGTCGGCAGGACTGAGACGACGGGGCCCGCCCGGGCCCCGCGCCCTCAGATCAGCGCGCGGCGGATGCGCGCCGAGGCCATGTCGATGATGACCACGAAGGCCACGATGATGATCATCACGGCGCAGGTTTCGGCGTAGCGGAAGCTGCGGATGATCTCCCACAGCACGGTGCCGATGCCGCCCGCGCCCACGATGCCGACCACCGAGGCCGAGCGCACGTTGGATTCGAAGCGGTACAGCGAATACGAGATCCACAGCGGCAGCACTTGCGGAATCACGCCGTAGACGATTTCCTCCAGCGCATTCGCGCCGGTGGCGCGCACGCCTTCGACCGGGCGCGGATCGATCGCCTCCACCGCTTCCGAGAACAGCTTGGCGAGCACGCCGGTGGTGTGCACCCACAACGCCAGCACCCCGGCGAAGGGGCCCAGGCCCACCGCCACGATGAACAGCATCGCGAACACCATTTCATTGATGGCGCGGCACGCGTCCATCAGGCGGCGCATGGGCTGGTACACCCAGGCTGGGACCATGTTCGACGAACACAGCAGCCCTAGCGGCACGGCCACCACGATGGCCAGGAAGGTGCCCCACACCGCGATCTGCACGGTGACGATCATCTCGTCCAGGTACATGCGCCAGTCGCGGAAATTCGGCGGAAAGAAGTCGGCCGCGAACTGGGCCATGTTGCCCGAATCGCGCAACAGGTCCAGGGGCCGCATGTCCGCGCCCTGCCACGACATGACCAGCAGCGCCAGCACGACGGCCCATACGAGCAGGACCGGCAGCGACGAGCGCGGCGCGGCGGAAAGGCGGGAGGTCTGCATGGCTACGTTCATATGAAAAGGCGATCCGCTAGTTGGGTTTCAGTTGTGGGCAAGCCGGCGCGCCCAGCGACGCGCCGGCTTGCCGCTTGCAGGCTTATTGCTTGACGGCGGCGGGCTGGCCCAGGCCGGCCAGCTTGCTGTCCAGCTCGGCCAACTGCTTCTGCTTTTCGGCCTGGCCCAGGGTGGTGTCGGCTTCGACCTTGGCCTTCTCGCGCGCCAGCTCGATCTGGCGGATCGGCACCAGCTGCTGGTTGTCGGACGGGCGGAAGCCCTGGTAGGTCAGCGCCTTCAGGTTCGCCAATTCGCGTTCAGCGTCCTTGCCCTTGCCGTAGTTGACGAAAAAGTCGCGGATGCGGGCCTTCAGGTCGGCGGGCAGGTCCGAGCGCATGACCAGCGGATCGGCCGGGATCAGCGGCGACTTCCACAGCACGCGCACGCTGTCGTTGGCATCCTTGCCCGTATTCAGGCGATAACGCTCCAGCGCCTCGGTATTGTTGACGGCCACGTCCACCTGCTTGTTGATGACCGACAGCAGATTGGTTTCGTGGTTGCTGGCGCGCACCGTCTTGAAGAAGGTCTTGGGTTCGATCTTGTTGGCGGCCCACAGGTAATAGCCCGGCACGGCCGTGCCCGAGGTCGAGTTGGGATCGCCCGCGCCATAGCTCAGCGTGCCGCCGCGCTTGAGCACGTCGTCCAGCGTCTTCAGGTCGCTGTCCTTGTTGACGATCAGCAGCGACCAGTAGCCGGGGTTGCCGTCCTTGTCGATGACGGAGGCGAACACTTCGCCCTTGGCGCGGTCCACCGCCTCGATCGCGGACTTGTTGCCGAACCAGCCCATCTGCACCTTGTTGAAGCGCATGCCTTCGATGATGCCGGCGTAGTCGGAAGCGAAGAAGGGCTTGACCGGCACGCCGATCGAGCGGCTCAGGTCGTCGATGACGGGCTGCCATACCGACTTCAGGTTGGTGGACGATTCCGTCGAGATGATGCCGAAGTTCAGGGTCTTGGCGTCTTGGGCGTAGGCCTGGGCGGACAGGGCCGCGGCGGCGATCAGGGTGACAAAGGTTCTGCGCAGCATGGAAGGGCTCCGGGGGAAAATGGGTCAGGTATCAGGCGGCTTGCGCCAGTCGGGATAGCGGCGCCATGCCCGGCATGGCCGGCGCCTGGGGCGCGTATTCGGGAAGCAGCTCGCTCAGTTCGGAGCCGTACAGCTCGCTCAGCATGGCCGGCGTCAACGCGGCGGAGGGGCCGTCATAGACCACCTTGCCGTGGCGCAGCGCCACCACCCGCGGGCAGTAGCGCAGGGCCACGTCCACCTGGTGCAGCGACACCACCACCGCCACCTTGCGGCTGCGGTTGATCTGGGCCAGCGTGTCCATCACGCGGCGCGACGATTCCGGGTCCAGCGAGGCTATCGGTTCGTCGGCCAGGATGACGCGGGCGTTCTGCACCAGCGTGCGGGCGATGGCCGCGCGCTGCTGCTGCCCGCCGGACAGCGTCGAGGCGCGTTGAAATGCGTAGTCGTCTATACCAACCTGGGCAAGCGCTTCGAGGCCCTGCCGCACTTCGCCGCGCAGGAACCAGCGCGTCAGGCTGCGCCACAGCGGCACGCGCGGCAGCAGGCCGGTCAGCACATTGGTGATGACGGGCAGGCGGCCCACCAGATTGAATTGCTGGAACACGAAGCCGATGCCGGCGCGCGCGGAACGCACATCACGGCTCAGGCGGCCGTCGCGCTGGATCATGCGGCCGTTGACGGCCACGCTGCCCGCATCGCCCGCCACGAAGCCCGACAGATGGCGCAGCAGCGTCGACTTGCCCGAACCCGAGGCGCCCAGCAAGGCGACCATCTCGCCGTCGGCCACTTGCAGGTTCACGCCGTCCAGCGCCTTGGCGCCGGCGTGGAAGCTCTTGCAGAGCCCGTGTACTTCGATGGCATAAGTCATCGTCGAATCCCCATGGATGTGTTCATGGCGGCATTCTGTTTTCGCGGCATGACAGCACGATGACCTGCGGATCGATTGATTTGGCTGAAAATAGGGACACCGCAACGATCTGAAAGACGTTCGTCATAAAAGCCGGTTCCGGCCCGCCGCGCCGCAGGTATATTGGGGATATTCCCCCACCAGCCTGGCGTTCATCATGATCAAAGGTTCCTGCCTGTGCGGCCGCGTCGCCTACGAGATCACCGGCCCACTCACCGACGCTCTCAACTGCCATTGCACGATCTGCCGCAAGGCGCATGGCGCCGCATTCCGCAGCCGGGCGACGGTCCAGGCCAAGGACTTTGCCTGGAGCCGGGGCGAAAACCACGTCACGTGGTACTGCTCGTCCCCCGGCAGCTACCGCGGCTTCTGCGAAGCCTGCGGCACGCCCTTGCTGACCCGCAACGACCAGACCCCGGACGTCTACGGCCTGCCGCTAGGTCCGCTGGACGACGATCCGGGAATCAAGCCGGCGGCCCATTGCCATGTCGCCAGCAAGGCGCCCTGGTTCGACATCAGCGACGACCTGCCGCAGTACCCCGACGCGTATGGCGCGATGGAAGAAGACCACCCGCAGGCGGTTACATAAAAATTCAACCAACTAGTTGAATTTCATCGGGGGGCCGGGCTATATTCAACCTCATGGTTGAATCAATCCCCTCCCCCGTCCTCGATGCCGTCTTTCGCGCGCTGGCCGACCCCACGCGCCGCGACATGCTGCGCAGCCTGGCTCGGGGCGAGCAGACCATAGGCGAGCTGGCGGCGCCCCACAGCATGAGTTTCGCGGGCGCTTCCAAGCACGTACAGGCCCTGGAACGCGCCGGCCTGGTCCAGCGCTCCATCCGCGGCCGCACGCATGTGTGCAGCCTCAATCCGGAACCCATGGCCGAGGCCATGCAGTGGCTGCGCTTCTATGAACAATTCTGGTCGGGCAAGCTGGGCGCGCTGGAAGCCGCGCTCATCGCCAGCCGGTCCCCGGCCGCGTCTCCTGGAGAACAACATGAGTGAACACGGCGTGGTCCTGGACCCCACCTCCATCCGCTTCACGCGGATCCTGCCTGCCAGCGTCGACGAGGTCTGGGCATTCCTCACCGAATCGGAGAAACGCGGCCGCTGGCTGGCGTCCGGCGACATGGAGCTGCGCGAAGGCGGCGGCGTCACGCTGCGCTTCATGCACGCCGACCTGTCCTCGGTGGCCGAACCGGTGCCCGCGGCCTACAAGCCGTATGAAGGCGGCGTAACGACGCAAGGCATCATCACGCGCTGCGAACCGCCCCGCTTGCTGGCGTTCACCTGGGGAGGCTCCCCCGGCCAACCGTCCGAAGTGACGTTCGAACTGTCGCCGCAGGGCCAGGAAACGCGCCTGGTGCTGACGCACCGCAAGCTGGACTCGCGCGATGCCATGGTGGACGTGGCCGGCGGCTGGCATGTGCACCTGGGCGTGCTGGAGGCCCGTCTGGCCGGCCGCGCCCCTGGCCCGTTCTGGTCCGTGCTCGGCCAGGTGGAAGGCGAATACCGGGAGCGGATCCCCTCGGGTCAGAGTCGTTGAGCAACAACTATCACGGCGCAGTGACAGATAAATACTGGCTAATCATTGCGCTTTGCAGTAACATAAGTCCGTGATTTTTCCGCAAAAACCGGGCTTCGGTCACTCTGAGTGCCAACCTGTACGGCCTGCGGGCAATGCTCCGGGACAACCCAGGACGTGCCTGGTTTACCCGGAACAACCCCGCCTCCGTCAGGCGCGCCTCCATCTCCATCGTTGCGCGGCCTGGCAGCAACCGCTACACCCCGCTTCTTCCGGCGATTTGCGCAAAATGCGCCGCCGCGACCAAGCCGCGCATCGCGCGCACACTGCCCACGCGGCGCGAGTATCCGTCATTTCAGACATCCGCTTCGGATGCCGTGGCCCATACCCGCGCTTGCCCGGACGTTTTACGTTCAAACCGCTGGACCCGCTAGTTCGGGTCCGACGCGCTTGCCGCCTTGCGCGGCGCGCCATGCCGTCGGTATGGCTGCGCGTTTTGATAGGAGAAAAGAATGGCTAAAGAAGAACTCATCGAACTGGACGGCATCGTTGACGAAGTGCTGCCCGATAGCCGCTACCGTGTAAAGCTGGACAACGGCATCGAAGTCGGCGCCTACGCCTCCGGCCGCATCCGCAAGCACCGCATCCGCATCCTGGCTGGCGACCGCGTCACCCTGGAAATGTCGCCGTATGACCTGACCAAGGGCCGCATCAATTTCCGCCACAAGGACGAGCGCGGTCCCGCGCCGCAGCGTCCCCAGCAGTACCGCCGCTAAGCCAGAGCGACAGGGCCGGCTTCGCGCCGGCTCCCCTTTCGCGCCCGCCCTAAACCTGGGCCGCGCGATGCCGTAATGCGTGGAGCGCCCATTCATGAAAGAATGGCGCCCTCTGCCCGGCGCGACGCCGGCAGGATGAGCATGAAAGCAAGATGGACCTGACACAAGATCTGCAAGCCGCCGCCGACCAGCTTGCCCTAGCGCGAAGAAAATTCGTCAAGGGCGAGGAAGGCCTGCGCCTGCTGCACCAGTCGCGCGAGGCCTTCATCAACAGCCTGCGCAATACCGGCCTGACCTACGCCGACGCCAAGACCAAGTACGACAACTGCCTGGACGAACAGGAAGCCGAGCAGTTCGACGTGCGGCAGCAGATGGACTATGCCGAGCGCGTGCACCAGCACGTGCTGCAACTGATCGCGCAGCAGGCCGCCACGGCCTGAGGGCGCGCAGGTCCGCGCCCCCAAAGCCCGGGATGGATCAGGGCTTGAATGCCCCGATGAAGATGGCCGGATCGACCCGTGCGTCGTTCAGGCTGACGTTCCAGTGCAGGTGCGGACCGGTAGCGCGGCCGGTGGCGCCGACCTTGCCCACCAATCCGCCGCGCGGCACTTCGTCGCCGACCTTCACGTCGATGGCCGACATGTGGCAGAACATGCTGACAAAGCCTTGGCCATGGTCCAGGAACACCGTCTTGCCGTTGAAGAAGTAATCCCCCACCAGCACGACCACGCCGGCGGCCGGCGCCTTGATCGGCGTGCCCGACGGCACGGCGAAATCCAGGCCCGAATGCGGATTGCGTTCCTCGCCGTTGAAGAAGCGCCGCAGGCCGAAGGGGCTGGACAGGCGGCCGCCGTTCACCGGACGGTCCAACAGCAGGTTGCTGGGCGTGACGCCGGCGCGATAGGCGCGGTTGGCGGCGGCCTGCTCGGCCTGTTCGCGTTCGATGCGCTTCATGTCGTCCGGATCCGGATTGACCTGGCGCGGATTCTTCAGCGTGATGTGCTGCGCCTTGTATTCCTTGGCGCCGACCTTGAAGGACAGCGCGCGCTTGCCTTGCGCGTCCTTGATATCCACCTGCTGTTCGCCCGGCTTCACGCTGAGCGGGATGCCGACCACGGCGATCCACTGCTTGCCCTCTTCGCGCACGACCAGCACGCGCCGGCCCAGGAAGCTGACCTCGGGCGCGCGCTCGGCGTTGCCCAGGCCCAGGACGGCGACGCCGCCAGGCACGGGAACATTGAGCTTGCGGCTGATGAAGCCGCTCTGCTGCTGCGCGCGGGCCGGCAGGCCCAGGCAGAGAGCAGCCGCGGCCAGGCCCAGCCGCAGGACGTCGCGACGATGCTGCATGGCGTTCACAGGCACAGGTTGGCGGGCTCGATGATGCTCTGGTCGCGGCGCGCGATGCGCGTGGACAGGCGCGCTTCGGTCTTGCCCTTCCAGTGCGTGGTCGTCAGCACGGCTTCGACGCCCAGGCTGTCTTCCTGGATCAGTTCAAAGCCGTTGCGCACCGCCTTCTGCTGGAAATTGATGCCCAGGTTCTTCCAGGATTCCGCCACGCAGGCCGTGTAGTCCTCGGGCGTGCGCTGGGTGGAGCCGTAGAAGACCGGATCGCGGTCGCGCACGTCTTTGACGTTGGCGCAGGCCGACAAGGCTGCCAGGACAGTAAGGGACAAAACGGTGCGGACCTTCATGGCGATGGAACTCTCGAGCGGTTGGGGGTGGCTGGGGCGGCCAATATAACGCAGCGCCGGGTCAGACCTGCGGCGCGCGGCGGGCCGATTTGGGGCGGAAGGCGGCGATGACTTCGGGCCGGGTTTCGGCGTACGGGCCGCCGATAAGATCGATGCAATAGGGGATGGCGGCGAAGATGCCCGGCACCAGCACGGCGCCGTCCTCGCCCTTGAGCCCTTCGAGCGTTTCGCGGATGGATTTCGGCTGGCCGGGCAGGTTCACGATCAGGGCGGCGTGCGCGGGCGTTTCCCGGATGACCGCCACCTGGCGCGACAGAATGGCCGTGGGCACGAAGCGCAGGCTGATCTGGCGCATCTGCTCGCCAAAACCAGGCATTTCCTTGGTGCCGACGGCGAGCGTGGCCTCGGGCGTGACGTCGCGGCGCGCCGGACCGGTGCCGCCGGTGGTCAGGACCAGATCGCAGCCGCAGCCGTCCACCAGCTCGATCAGCGTCTCGGAGATGCGTGCGGCTTCATCGGGAATCAGGCGGTCCACCGCCTGCCAGGGCGAGGCCAGCGCGCCACCCAGCCATTCGCGCAACGCGGGCAGCCCCTGGTCCTGATAGGTGCCGCTGGAGGCGCGATCGGAAACGGACACCAGGCCCACGATCAGTTCGTCGGGGTGCTTGCGGGCGATACGGGTAGTGGCGGTCATGGGCTGCGCAATCTTGGTGAGGAACATTCGGGCGTCGCGGATGCGGCCGCGGGCAAGGTCAATCATGGAAATCCAGAAGAACCCCGCCAAAGCGATGCTATCGCATTCTTTCCCTGCGGGAATCGCGGCGGCAGGCAGGGCGCGGGCCACAGCCCTGTCGCAAAAAGGCGAATCGGCTTTGGCCTCGCTTTCCCGAGCTTGTTCCGGTCATGCCCACTCGATAACATCCGCTAACAAACCTGTCCCAGAATAGAGAACGCCCCGCGCGGCATTGGTTCCCCATGTTCAAACGCACACTACGGCAGCATGCGCTGGCAGCGGCGCTGACCCTGGCCGCGGCGGCTGCCGCCGGGTGGGGCGCGCTGCACTCCCTGGCGCTGAAGACGGAACCGGTGCCGGCCGCCGCCCCGGGCATCTACATCCCCAACCTGGGCAATACGCTGCAGGAGCAGACGCGCAACCTGTCCCGCATGAGCCAGGCCTTGCGCACGGGCGACCGGCTGGTGATCCTGGGGTCGTCGGAACTGACCAGCAACGACCTGCGCTTCGTGCCCTACCGCTACCTGGCCGACGAATTGCAGATGCCCGTGCTGGCCTACGGCCACTCGGGCTTCCAGTCGCTGGGCATGCAACTGGTGCTGGCCGCGATGGCCGAGGATCTATCGCCGGCCTCGCGCGTGGTGGTGATGCTGTCGCCGGGCTGGTTCGACGGCGAAGGCGGGCTGGGTCCCGACGAGTTCAAGGAGCACGCCAACCCGCTGCTGCCGCGCCTGCTGCGGCAGCCCGAAGGCCGGGCGGAGGTGGTGCGCTGGCTGCAGGCCAAGGGCGACGCGGGCGTCGCCTGGTCCATGGCGTCCGAGCAGGCCTACGTCTTCCGCCAGCGCCTGGTCGACCTATGGGCGCCCGCCGCGCACGCGGCACCCGCCCCCGAACGTGAACGCGAGGGGCCGCCCGCGGCCGCCCGCGTGGTGGATTGGGAAGCGCTGGCCGCCCAGGCCCAGGGCGCCGAACAGGCCCTGATGGTCGGCAACCGCTATGCCGTGCGCGACGAGTTCTTCAATAAATACCTGCGCAGCATCCCCGAGGGCGGCAAGACCGCCTATCTGCCCCAGCCGCTGACCGGCCGCGACGAACTGCGCGAACTGGACGCGCTGATGGCGCTGCTGCATCAGCGCGGGGTCAACGCCCTGTTCGTCATGCAGCCGCTGCATCCGCTGGTGTTCAAGGACCTGGACCGGTTCGGACCCGTGCAGCGGGAAGTGGCGGCGCTGTGCCAGCGCTACGCCATGCGCTGCATGGACATGTACAGCGCCCCCTTTGAAGTGGGGACGCTGCGGGACGTTCAGCACCTGGGGGAACTGGGCTGGCTGCGCGTGAACCAGAAGATCGCGGAAGTTTTCTACCCATGAAGGAGGGCCGGCGATGAAACGGACCTTATGGCTGTGCCTGCTCTATCTGGGCGTCCTGGCGGTGATGGTGATCCAGGCGGATACCTCCGCAAATCTGGGCAAACCGATGGAAATCGAGTTCCAGTATTCGAAATTCTGACTTCGGCGGGGGCCGCCGCCTGCACTTGGTAGCCGCAAGCAACCAGTGACAGGTCACAAATCTGCAATAATCGGCTCCTCTCGCCGGAACCTCCCCCGCCTCCATGTTCGACCTCTTCCACGGCCTAGACCTCTGGGTTGGCCTCAGTCTTGCGCTGGCCCTGACATTCGTCCTGGCCTTTGAATTCATCAATGGATTCCATGACACGGCGAACGCCGTGGCCACGGTCATCTACACCAAGGCCATGCCGCCGCATCTGGCGGTGGTGCTTTCCGGCATATTCAACTTCCTGGGCGTGCTGCTGGGCGGCGTGGGCGTGGCCTATGCCATCGTGCACCTGCTGCCGGTGGAACTGCTGATCAACGTGGATACCGGCCGCGGGCTGGCCATGGTGTTCGCCATGCTGGCCGCGGCCATCGCCTGGAACCTGGGCACCTGGTACTTTGGCATTCCGGCGTCCAGCTCGCACACCCTGATCGGCTCGATCCTGGGCGTGGGCCTGGCCAACGCCCTGATCACCGATCTGCCGCTGGCGGACGGCGTCAACTGGGGCAAGGCCATCGACATCGGCCTGTCGCTGGTGGTGTCGCCGGTGGCCGGCTTCCTGGTGGCGGGCGGCCTGCTGCTGGCGCTCAAGCGCTGGCTGCCGCTGTCGAAGATGCACAAGACGCCGGAACAGCGCCGCGCCATCGACAACAAGAAGCATCCGCCCTTCTGGAACCGCCTGGTGCTGGTGCTGTCCGCCATGGGCGTGAGCTTCGTGCACGGCTCCAACGACGGCCAGAAAGGGATCGGCCTGATCATGCTGGTGCTGATCGGCATCGTGCCGGCCAACTTCGTGCTGGACACCAACAGCACCACCTACCAGATCGAGCGCACCCGCGACGCCGCCAACCACCTGAACGTGTTCTACCAGCGCAACGAAGCCATGCTGAGCGACTACCTGGCGCTCAAGCGCGTGGACGCGACCACCGAGCTGCCGCGCAACTTCCGCTGCGATCCCGAACTGACCATGCCGACCATCGCCGCGCTGCAGACCGATCTGCACGGCGTGTCCAACTACGCCGACCTGTCGGCCGAAAAGCGCATCTCCGTGCGCCGCTACCTGCTCTGCCTGGACGACACCGCCAAGAAGGTCGCGCGCATCGAGGGGCTGCCGGCCCGCGAGCGCGCCGACCTGCAGCGCCTGCGCGCCGACCTGACGGCCACCACCGAATACGCGCCCTTCTGGGTGATCGTGGCGGTGGCCCTGGCGCTGGGCGCGGGCACCATGGTCGGCTGGCGCCGCGTGGTGCTGACGGTGGGCGAAAAGATCGGCAAGCAGGGCATGACCTATGCACAGGGCATGTCCGCGCAGGTGACCGCCATGGGCGCCATCGGCATCGCCAACGTCTTCAGCCTGCCGGTGTCCACCACCCACGTGCTGTCCTCGGGCGTGGCCGGAACGATGATCGCCAACAAGAGCGGCCTGCAAGGCAGCACGGTGCGCAACATCCTGATGGCCTGGGTGCTGACCCTGCCCGCCTCGATGCTGCTGGCCGCCGGCCTGTTCTGGATCGGCGTGCAGATCGCCGGTTGATATCGAGCGGCCGTGCAGGCAATCTGCACGGCCGATGCAACACTCTGGCTACCCCGCCAGGCTTCCTGCCAGCCGTGCCCGCGTCTACCATGGCGCCATGGCTACCCCAAATCCCACCCTGCATTACATTTTCGACCCGCTCTGCGGCTGGTGCTATGGCGCTGCGCCGCTGGTGGAGGCGGCTCGCGCCGTTTCCGGCCTGGACATCGCGCTGCACGGCGGCGGCATGATGACGGGCGGCAACCGCCAGCCAGTCACCGACAGGCTGCGCCGCTATCTCATGCCGCATGACGAGCGCATCGCCGGCCTGACCGGCCAGCCCTTCGGCGACGACTATTACAACGGCCTGTTGCGCGATGAGGGCGCGGTGTTCGATTCCGAGCCGCCCACCACCGCCATCCTGGCCGCGCAGACGCTGGCCGACCGCGGGCTGGACCTGCTCAAGCGCATCCAGCGCGCGCACTACGTGCAGGGTCTGCGCATCGCCGATCCGGCCGTGCTGCAGTCCCTGGCCGCCGACATCGGCCTGGACCCGGAAGCCTTCCGCGCGGCCTACGCCGCGGCCCAGGGCGCCGAAACCGCCGCACACATTGCCGCCAGCCGCAGGCTGCTGGCGCAGGTCGGCGGCAGCGGCTTTCCCACCCTGGCGCTGGAGCGCGAAGGCGTCTACCAGATGCTGGAGCCCAGCCGCTACCTCGGCCGCCCCAAGGAATGGCAGGCGGATCTGAGCGCGCGCATCGGGCGCGGTTAAAGCCTGGGGCGGCGCCTTCAGGCTTCCTCGATGTCTCCGTCGCGCTGCAGAGCGCGATGCATGGCCGGCCGGTCGCCCAGCCGCTCCGCATAGGCGGTGAACACGGGCGTCTCGGGCATGACCTTTACCTGCATCATGTATTGCAGGGTTCCGCCCAGCACGATGTCCACCGCCGAGAACTTGTCGCCCAGGAAGAACGGCCGCGCCTGCAGGACCCGGGTCAGCACCTGCTCGACCTCCTCGGCCGAGCCCCAGCCCAGCGCTCCGCCCGGATGCGGCGTCTTGAAGGCGCGCTCGGCCATGGCGGGCTCGAACACGCCGGTAGAGTACGCCAGCCAAGTCAGGTAGGGACCGCGCAGCGGGTCGCCCACCACCGGCCCCAACCCTGCCTGGGGGAACAGATCGGTCAGATAGAGGGCGATGGCCGGCGTCTCGAAGACGGGCACGCCGTCGTGCACCAGGGCCGGCACCTTGCGGTGCGGGTGGATGTCGATGTAGTCCGAGGGCATGTGGCCCGCGCCGTCGCTGCCGCGGATGGACACCATTTCGGTGTCGTAGGGCACGCCCAGTTCCTCAAGCAGCCAGAGTATCCGGAACGACCGCGAGCGCGGCGCATGATAGAGCGTAAGCATGATCGGCCTCCAGGGAAGTCCGACCATTTTGCCCCGCTGGCTTTACGCCGCCAAGGCCAGCAACACCCCGTATCCGGCCATGCCCAGCAGCACCGCGACGCCGGCATTGCTGACCAGGCGGGCCGCCACGGCGGTCACGACCAGGCCGCCTACGTAGGGGCCGAGGTTCGCCGCCTGGTCGCCGGCCGCCAGCAGGTCGGGCACAATCACCGCCGCCGCGATCCCGGCCAGCAGCGATGGCCCCAGCGCGGCCAGCGCCGAGCCTTCGCGCGACAGGTGGCGCAGCAAGCGGCTGCGCTCGGACAGCATGAAGGGCAAGGCGCGCGTCAGATAGGTGATGGCCGCCATGGCGATCACCGCGCCCCAGAAACCCAGTCCGTCGGCGTTCATGCGGACCTCCGCAGGCGATAGGCGGCGCAGCCGATGACCGCGCCGGCCAGGATGGCCAGGCTGGTATGGCCCAGCGCGGCCACGCCGGCGGCGCCAGCCACCGCCGCCACGATGGGCAGGCCCATGCCCCGCTTGGCGCTCTGGCACACCAGGGCCATGAACAGCGCCGGCAGCGCAAAGCGCATCACCTGGGACAGCATGGGGTAATGGCGTTCCAGCCCGTCGCCCGCATAGACGCCCACGGCGGTGCCGGCGATCCAGGTCAGCCAGGCGCCCAGCCCCAGCGCGATCATCCAGCGCTGGCGGCCCGCGGGCTCCACGCTTTGCAGGCGGTTGAACGCGGTGGCGAAGACTTCATCGGTCAGCAGGAACGCGACCTGCAGACGGTCGCGCAGCGCCGCCGGCAGGAAACGCGACAGCAGCGGGCCGTACAGCAGATGGCGGGCATTGAGCAGCGAGCACAGCGCCACCACCCACAGCCACGGCGTACCGGCCTTGATCGAAGCGAGCAGCAGGAACTGGCTGGCGCCGGCGTAGACCAGCACGGAAATCAGCACCACTTGCAGGGGCGACAAGCCTGCCGCCACCCCGGCGATGCCAAAGGTCACGGCCACCGGAAAGTAGCCGATCATGACCGGCAGGCAGGATTTCAGGCCATCGATATGGGCGCTGCCCGCAAGAGCGGGCGCGGAGGCGGGAGGGGTCTGCAAGGTATTTCGCTGGTCTCGTTCCACAACCAGCTAGTTTACCCATCCGACGCTCCTGCGTTACTTGTCGTCCAGGCCCAGCGCGCGCAGTTGCGCCTTCAATCGGCGGACCTCCTGGCTCAGATCCAGGATCAGCGCCGCCGCGTCCAGGCCCGCGCCGTAATCCCGCACCAGGCGGCGGGCGTCCAGCGCGCGCTGCAGGTCCGTGCTGTAGAAACGCCATTCGGCGGGCCTGGGACCGCTGGCGTTGACGATGCCGACCTCGACCAGCCGGACGACCCATTCGACTTCCTCGCCGCAGGCGCGAGCCAGGTCATCCGCGGACAGAGGCCGCGACTTGCCCACGACCGTGGCGGTGGTGACGACTATTTTTTTCATGGTCATACCCCCAGGTGGCGCCGCGGATTGAAGGGCAGGTCCTGCTGCAGCTTGCGGTAGGCCTGCTTGGCCGCCTCGCTGTCAGCGGGCGGCAACACCAGGTCCAGCACCAGGTAGAGATCTCCGGGCGGATCGCCCGGAATGCCGCGGCCGCGCAGGCGCAGCTTGCGGCCATTGGCGGACCCCGGCGGAATCGAGACCTCGACCGTGCCGCCCGGGGTGGGCGCGTGCACGCCGGCGCCCAGCGCCGCTTCCCACGGCGCCACCGGCAGCGTCATGTAGAGATCGCGGCCGTCGGCGCGGTAGCGCGGATGCGGCTTGAAGCGGACCTCCAGATAGAGGTCGCCGTTCTCGCCGCCGCCGTAGCCGGGCATGCCCTGGCCGGCCAGCCGGATGTACTGGCCTTCGCGCACGCCTGGCGGAATGCGCACGCTGAGCGTGCGGGTCTGCATGTGGGGGCGGCCCTGTTCGTCCATCTGCATGGAACGCAGGCTGATGTCGCGCGTGGCGCCCTTGAGCGCGTCTTCGAGGTCCACCTCGATCGCGGCGTGGTGGTCCTCGCCGCGCGCGCGGAATTCCTGTTGCTGCTGCGCGCCGCCGCGACGGTTGCGGCCGCCGAACAGCGAAGAGAAGAACTCGCTGAACTGAGCCTCCTCGCCGGGCGCGGCGCCGCGGTGGAACTCGAAGCCCTCGTCCCAGCCGGGCGGCGGCTGGAAGCTGCCCTCGGGCGATACGCCCGCGGCGAGATTGTCGTAGGCCAGGCGCTTTTCCTTGTCGCGCAGCACGTCATAGGCTTCGTTGACGTCGCGCATGCGCGTTTCGGCGTCGCTTTCCTTGCTGACGTCGGGATGATATTTGCGGGCGAGCTTGCGGTAGGCGCGCCGGATGTCGTCTTCGGAGGCGTCCCGCTCCACGCCCAGCATGCTGTAGTAGTCCTTGAACTCCATGTGCAGCCCTTGGCAAAGCGTTGCGGCCGCTTCCGGTTGCGCCGGGTCCGGCCTGGGATATCAAGAAGATAGGGGTTATGGGACGATTTTTCAATGCGCCTTGTCAGGCTTTCGGCATCGCGCATAATGTCCGGTTGCCGGCGCTTCCAGGCGCCCGTCCCGATCACGTTTAGCCCACAGGAACCTGAGATCGTGCTGGAAATCATCGACGCAGACTTCAACAACCCCGAACATGGCCGCCAGGTGCTGGCCATGCTGAACGAGTACGCCAGCGGCCCCATGGGCGGCAACGCCCCCCTGCCCGCCTACGCGCAGCAGAACCTGATCGCAGAACTGGCCCGCCGCCCCACCGCGCGCGCGCTGCTGGCCCGCATCGATGGCGAAGCCGCCGGCGTGGCGGTCTACCTGGAAGGCTTCTCCACCTTCGCCTGTCGCCCGCTGTTCAATCTGCACGACCTGGGCGTGGCGGAAAAATTCCAGGGCCGCGGGGTGGGCAAGGCGCTGCTGTCGGCGCTGGAAGAGCGGGCGCGCGATCTGGGCTGCTGCAAGATCACCCTGGAAGTGCTGGAAGGCAACGCGGTCGCCCAGGGGCTGTACCGCAAGCTCGGTTTCGAAGGCTATGCCCTGGACGAAACCACCGGCCGCGCCATGTTCTGGCACAAGAAGCTGCCCGCGCTGGCGTAGCATCCATTCCATACCGGACGCCGTCGCGTCCGGACCACGACGCAGGAATCACCATGAAGATGAGCAACATCCCCTTCGGCACCACCGACTGGTCCGAGGTGGAACGCACCGAACACGCCGGCGACACCGGCATGGCCTATTGGCGTACCCGGCAGTTCGGCGACCTGCGCGTGCGCATGGTCGAGTACACGCCCGGCTACCTGGCCGACCACTGGTGCAGCAAGGGCCACATCCTGTTCTGCCTGGAAGGCGAACTGCACACCGAACTGGAAGACGGCCGGCAATTCGTGCTGACGCCCGGCATGAGCTACCAGGTCGCCGACCAGGCCGAGCCGCACCGCTCGTCCACCGCCGTCGGCGCCAAGCTCTTCATCGTCGACTGAGGCCCCGGCGCGACAGGCCGGCCGCAGATGCGTTACGCTTTGACGTATCCGCGGCCTGCCGCCGCGGCGCATGCCGTTACCCGTCAGACCGGAGACTAGAATTTTGGGCGCCCCGCTTACGCTATTCGTCGATTCCCTGTTCCTCAGCCCCTACGCCATGTCGGCCTATGTCGCGCTGACTGAAAAACAGCTGCCATTCGAGGTGCGCCCCATCGACCTGGAAGCGGGCGAACAACGCATGCAGCCCTACCAGAGCCGCGCGCTGACCTCCCGCGTGCCGGCCCTGACGCATGCGGATTTCAGCCTGACCGAATCCAGCGCCATCACCGAATACCTGGAAGACGCCTTCCCCGCTCCGGCGCACGCCGCGCTGTATCCGCGCGACCTGCGTCAGCGCGCCCGCGCCCGGCAGCTGCAGGCCTGGCTGCGCAGCGACCTGGGCGCGCTGCGCCAGGAACGCCCCACGGAAACCGTGTTCTACGGCGCCGCCGGCCTGCCGCTGTCGGATGCCGCCCATGCCGCCGCCGCCAAGCTCATCCAGGTGGCCGGCACCTTGCTGGGCGCAGACCGGACCTCGCTGTTCGACGACTGGTGCATTGCCGACACGGACCTCGCCGTGATGCTCAAGCGCCTGTTCCAGGACGACCTGCCCGACGCCCTGCGCGCCTACGCCGACGCCCAGTGGCAGCGCCCCTCCGTCCAGAAATGGCTGGAGCACAACGCCGCCGCCCGCACCTGAACGCCCGGGAGCCGCGATGCAATTGCTGGATCACGTCTCCATCGCCGTTGCCCGCCTGGACGCCGCCCGGCCCTTCTACGACGCCGTCATGCAGGCGCTCGGCGCGGCCAAGGTCTATGACCGCCCCGACGCGCTGGGCTATGGCGAACGCTGCCGCGCCGATAGCAGCCAGCACAGCTACCTGTCCGTGTTCGCCGACGACGATGCCGGCGCGCCTGCCGCGCGCCGCCACTGGTGCTTCAAGGCGCCCAGCCGCGCCGCCGTCGACGCCTTCCATGCCGCCGGCCTGGCCCACGGCGGGCGCGACGACGGCGCCCCGGGCTTGCGCGAGCACTACCACCCCCAGTATTACGCCGCATTCCTGCTGGACCCTTCGGGCAACCGCATCGAAGCGGTCTGCCACGACCCGGTTT
>JALDYL010000071.1:0-24320 GCA_032153965.1 Achromobacter sp.
CCGCCTACCGCTACTTTCCCAGCCAGAGCGCGCTGATCGCCGCCGTGGTGGACGAAAGCCTCGGGCCCATCCTGGCCTGGGACTCGGCCGCGCCCGACGCCGCCGACCGGGTCGACCAACTGCTGCGCTTCGCCTACCCCCGGCTGGCAGAGCACGAAGCGCCGCTGCGCGCCGCCATCATGGTGTCGCTGCAGCAACACGCCGAGGCCAGCGCCGGCCGCGCCGGCGCGGAGCCCCGGTTGGTGCGCGGCCATCGCGTCGACATCCTGCGGCGCGCCATCGCGCCGCTGGCGCCCGAGCTGACGCCGGCCCAGCAGGACCGCGTGGCCCAGGCCCTGTCGCTGGTCTATGGCACCGAGGTGTTCCTGGTGTTGAAGGACATCTGGAAGCTGGAGCTGCCCGAACTCACGGACGTGGCGCGCTGGACCGCCCAGGCCATCATCGCGCAGGCGCTGGCCGAGGCCCGATCCGAGAAGAAACAAGCAGGAAAGCGCGTTCGGGAGTAAGCCGCTGGCTACTGGCCCGACTTGCGGTGGCTGCGGAACAGCAGATGCGTGGCGGCCAGGTGAAAGCGCATGGCAATCTGGGCGCATTCCGCGTCGCGCGCGCGCAGCGCCGCGATGATCTGGCGATGATGCTCCACGCTGCGCAGCATGTCGTCCTTGGTGTAGAAGTAGAACGAGCCGATGATGATGGGCATGTCCAGCAGGCTTTCCACCATGGACCGCACCCGGGCGGATTGCGCCGCTTCGAGCAGCGCGTGGTGGAACTGGTTGTTGAAGTGCTGTACCTGCGCCACGCTGTCGGGCGCATCGGCGTTGATGGCATCGAGCATGCACTGATTGATGCGCTCGAGTTCCTGTATCTGCTCCGGGCTGGCCCGCTCGGCGGCCGCCTTGGCGGAATACGGTTCAAGCAGCATGCGCAGTTCGAACGCCTCGTCGATGTCGCGGTCCTGCCAGCCCAGCACCACGGCTCCGCGCCGGCCTTCGTGCTTGACCAGGCCGTCCGTCACCAGGCGTTCGATCGCGCTGCGCACCGGCGTACGGCTGACGGAGAGTTCGGCCGCGATATGTTCTTCGCGCAGCCGTTCGCCGGGCATGAAAGAGCCTGCCATCAAGCGGCGGCGCAACTCTGCATAAACGTAATCGCGGGCGCTCGACATAAGGGCGCATGACTCCAGTTCCGGGTTCCCGAACTATACCGGAAGCCTATCCCGGCAATCGCGCCTGGCCGCGTCAACGCTGGCGTTGCCCCAGCCGCTCGAGAAACCTGGGCCAGACTTCCGGATTCAGCAGCCGGGACGGACGGCGTCCGGCCAGCATTTCCATGATCTGGCTGGCAGATCCTTGCGCAACCTTGCGCCGGCCTTCGTGCGTCACGCCTCCTGTGTGATAGGTCGCCACCACATCGGAACGCTGCAGCAGCCCATGCCCGGGCGCAGGAGGCTCCTGGCTCCAGACATCCAGCCCCGCTCCCGCCAGCCGCCCGTCCTGCAAGGCCGAAAGCAGCGCCTGCTCATCATGGATTCCCCCGCGCGCGGTGGAAATGAACAGCGCCCCGGGCCGCATCCTGGCGTACGCCTCGGTCCCGATCATGCCGCGCGTACCGTCGTTCAGCGGACAGTGCAAGCTCACCACGTCAGCCTGTTCGAGCAGTTGCGGCAGGCTCGCGGGCTCGGCGCCGCGGCTGCGGATTTCCTCGGGCGACAGCAGCGGATCGCATGCCATCACCCGCATGCTGAAGCCGGCGGCAATGCGCGCCACTCTACGGCCGATTTCACCGATGCCCACGATGCCCAGCACGCGCCCTTCGATCTCGCGCCCCATCAGGGCCTCGCGCGAGGCGGCGGATCCCGCCTGCAGCGCGGCCTGCGATTCACGCAGGCGCTTGACCAGCGACAGCAGCAAGGCGAACGTCATCTCCGCCACAGACGCGGCATTGGCGCCGGCCTGGTTCACCACCGCCACCCCGGCCCGCGTGCAGGCCGCGACATCGACGGTGTCGTAGCCCGCGCCGCCCGAGGAAACGCAAAGCAACTCCGGGCACTGCGCCAGCAGGCTTTCCGTAACCTGCCAGCGCGCGGGGACTTCGTCCTTGGCCGCGCTGACATGATAGGCATGCGCGCCGGCCAGCCCCGCTGCCGTGATCGCATCGCCGCGCGCAGGCAGCGTTTCGACGCTCAGGGCCGGCTCGCGCCCAAAGCTCGCGTCGAACGCAGGGTCGATCCAGAGATCCAGCCGGACGACGCGCATTTGGTCCGGCAGCCGCTGCGCCAGGCTCACGACCGCGCCCCCGCGCAGCCCAGCTGCTTGAGCCGGGCATCGACCCAGGACGTATCCAGCGATCCCGCCGCAATGTCCGCCAGCATCTTCGTTTCCAGTTCGTGCTTGGATTGGGCAGCCAGGTAGACCGCTTCCGTCTGCTCGAACGGAATCGACAGCAGGCCGTCCTCGTCGCCCAGGATCAGATCGCCCGGCGCAATCGTCATGCCGTTCAAGGCGATGACGCAGTTGATCTCGCCAGGCCCGTCCTTGTAGGGCCCCCGGTGGGTCACGCCGGCCGCATAGACGGGAAACGCGCCGCGGCGGATCGTGCCGCTATCGCGGATCGCGCCGTTGATCACGATGCCCGCGATGCCGCGCGTCTGCGCGTAGCTGGTCATGATTTCGCCGATGATGGCGTTGGTCAGGTCGCCGCCCGCATCCACCACGATCACGTCGCCGGGCTGCGCCAGATCAAGCGCCTTGTGCACCAGCAGATTGTCGCCAGGACGGGTGCGCACGGTCAGGGCCGGCCCCGCAAGCGGGCTGCCATCGTGCATGGGCTGCAAGGGCGCGCCGCCGGCCGTCATCCGCGACATGCAGTCGCTGATGTTGGCGACCGGCACGCCTTTGAAGTTGTCCACGGTCTGCGGGCTCACCGCGCGCTTGCGGGCATGGATCTCAAAACCGATCATTTCTGCTCCTGTCGGGAATTGCAATGCGTTGCCATTACTGCTTGGGAATGCCGGCGTCCTGCACGACCTTGCCGAAGATCTCGTGGTCCGCCCGATGCTGGCGAGCCAGGTCCTCGGGCGCGCCCTTGAGCACGCTATAGCCGGCGTCTTCCAGTTTTTTCACCAGCTCGGGCTGCGACTGGACCTGCTGCAAGGCCTTGTTCAACGCCGCAACCACGTCGTCCGGCGTCTTGGCGGGAGCCATCAGGCCCCACCAGATCGATTGGTCTATCGTCTTGAATCCGCTTTCCGCGAAGGTGGGCACGTCGGGCAAGGCCGGCGCGCGCTCCTTGGCAACCACGGCCAGCGCGCGGACCTTGCCGCCGCGGATCTGCGGCAGCAGCGAAGCCACCGAGCCCACATACATGTCGATGCGGCCGCTGGCCAGGTCGGGAAACGCCTGCCCCCAGCCGCGGTAAGGCACGTGCATCAGCTCCATGTTCGCCGCCTTGCGCCAGAGATAGCCGGTCAGGTCGCCCGTGCCGCCGATGCCGGGAATGCCCAGCGAAACCACGCCGGGGCGGGCCTGCGCCGCCTTGACCACGTCGCCGACCGTCTTGAACGGGGATTCAGGCAGAACCACGAACACGCTCGGCGAGGTCGCCACCGGGCCGACAGGCTTGAAATCCTTGAACGTGTCGTAGCTGAGCTTGTTGTAAAGCCAGGGATTCAGCACGATGTTGTCGGTCTGAGCCATCACCAAAGTATGGCCGTCCGGACGCGCGCGGGCGGTGGCGTCCAGCGCCAGGTTGCCGCCGGCGCCGGGCTTGTTCTCCACCACCATGTTCCAGCCCTGGTCTTGGCCGATCGCGCTGCCGATCATGCGGGTCAGCGTATCGGTGCCGCCGCCGGGCGGAAACGGGGAAATGAGCGTGATGGGCGCCGTGCCCATATCCGCCGCGTTCGCGGCGGCGCAGCCCAGCACGAGCGTTGCGGCCAGGAGTTTCTTCAGGACCTTCATTGTCTTCCTCACACAGTTGGTTCTTGTTGGATATGTTGTCGTCGCGATGCGGCGCTGCGCTCAGCGCTCGCGCGCCAGGGCCGTCAGCCAGGCCAGGCGCGCCTCGACCGAATCCGGCAGGTTGAAGTCACCGCCCGCCCGCGCGTCCTGGATGCCCTTGCTGGTGCGGCTGAAAAGGCGTTCGACGCCATCCAGAACCAGGGGCTCCAGTCCCGCCTCGATCAGTTGCTCGCGGGCCTCGCGCACTTCCGCCTGCCGGCGCTGCGCATGCAGCACGTGGGATCGGACGAACGAATCCATGAAGGCGGTAAGCGGCGTCTGGTCGATGTCCGCCAGCACCTCGTAAAGCGAGGTTCTCAATCCCATGGACTCGGCCGCCACCAGGCATTCCACGGCCAGGCTTTCCATGCCCTTGGTCATGATGCTGCGCAGCAGCTTCAGGCGCACGGCATCGCCCGCCGCGCCTTGTATGGCGCGCGCCGGCGCCCCGCCGCTCTCGGCCAGCCGCAGCACCGCGTCCGTGCCGGTCCCGGCGCAGAGCAAGGGCGTGCGTTGCGCCAGCAGGGCAATGGCGCCCATGATCGCGACATCGGTGAAGTCGATGTTCCGTGCGGCGGCGGCGACTGAAGCGGCCTGCATGTCGGGCGCGCTGGCTGTCGTGAAGTCGGCGTAGACCGCGTCCTGGCGCATGTGCGGAAAGCTCTGCCGCGCCATCTCCAGCGCCGCATGGCCATACACCGCCGATACGACGATGTCCGCCTCGCCCAACCATGTGCCGGGCTCGGCGTGCAATGCGGCGCCATGACGCCGGGCGCGTGCCGTCATTTCTTCGTCCTGCCGCAACTCGCAGATTCCGACCAGCACATGCCCGGCGGCGCTCCATGCCTGCGCATAGCAGGAACCGACCTCGCCACAGCCCATCAAAGCAATTTTCATCTCTATAAATACAATAAAAAAACAATGATGCTTTATAGAATGAAAAATTTGCCGATATTATTCGTATAAACCCTAGGTTTTTTCTATTTTTAGTACATTAAAAAAACATTATTTGATCCGGACACTGCCCCAACAGGCCTTGCAACCGGACGCGCGCAGGCGCCGCGACTTGCGGCACGTACGCCAGCTTGGCGCAGGTGGCCGCAATGGTCGGCGGTCGATCAGAGTTGGGGGATGGCGCGATGCGCGCGGTTGCGCCGCGGGCAGCCGCGGCAGTGCGTTGCTGGACGCCTCAGGCGCGCCGCACCATGGGCCTGGTCTACGCGGCGGACTCGAAACCGCGCAGCGCGCTGGCCAGGTTGGGCCCCAGGTCGTCCGACAGGTAGCCGCCTTCCTGCACCAGCACCGTGGGCAGGCCCAGCGCGGCCACCTGGGCCAGAATGGCCGCGAAGCCGTCGGTGGTCACGGCCAGCCCTTTGTAGGGATCCTTCTCGTGGGCGTCCAGCCCCAGCGCAACCACCAGCGCGCCCGGCGCAAATGCCTGGATTTCCAGGCAGACCCGCCGCAACGCGGCCAGATAGCCCGCGTCGCCCGTGCCGACGGGCAAGGGCCGGTTGATGTTGTAGCCCAGCCCGTCGCCTGCGCCGGTCTCGTGCGCATGGCCCACGAAGAACGGCGTGGTGTTGTAGGCGTCCGCGTGCAGCGACACGGTCAGCACGTCGGCGCGGCGGTAGAAGATGCCCTGGGTGCCGTTGCCGTGGTGCACGTCCAGGTCCAGGATCGCGACGCGCTGATGCGCGCCCCGCAGGTACTGCGCGGCGATGGCCGTGTTGTTCAGGTAGCAGAAGCCGTTGGCGCGTTCGGTATAGGCGTGGTGGCCGGGCGGGCGACACAGGGCGTAGGCCGCGCGCTCGCCGTCCAGCACCAGCCGGGCGGCATGGGTGGCGCAATGCGCGGACCAGACCGCCGCTTCCCAGGTGCCGGCGCCTATCGGACACGCGGTATCGCCCATGTGATACCCGGCCAGGCCCACGATGTGCTCGGGGTAGGCGCAGGGCTCGCCCGGAAAGGGATGCACGTTCGCGATCACTTCGTCCGAGGCGTCGGGCAGCTCGCGCCAGCGGGCGTGGGCCGTTTCCAGGAAACGCAGGTACTGCGGCGTGTGCACGGCGGCGCGCGGACCGGCGCCGTAATCGTCCGGCGCGATGATCTCGTGCCCGGCGCTGCTGGCCGCGGCCAGCAGGCGGGCGCCGCGTTCGGGCTGCTCGTTGCTGCGCTTGATCTTGCCGCGCGCGATGAAGAACTGCGGATCGTGAAGCTGATGCTTATCGCTGTGGACGACCTTCATGGTTTTGCCGTGCCCCTGGGCTTGTCGCCCGCCCCGCCGTGCTGCGAGACGAACAGGTTGCGGACGTGCTGCCAGGCATCGTCCAGATGGACTTTCATGCAGGCCTGGGCGGCCGGTGCATCGCGCCGCGCCAGGGCGTCCAGGATGGGCTGGTGCGTGGCCGCCACCATCTCCGGATCCTGGTAGACGTTGTCGATCAGCGAAATGATCATGCGCATCTCGGTCTGGGTGCTGGAGAACAGGCGCAGCAGATAGGCGTTGCCCGAGAGTTCGCAGATCAGGGTGTGAAAGCTCAGGTCCAGCTCGATGCGGCGGTGCTGCGGCGCGTCCGCGGCTTCGGCCATCATCAGCGCCAGCAGGTCCTTCAGGCGCGCCAGGCCGGCGGCGTCGGCATGCTGGCAGGCCGCCGCCACGGCGGTCAGTTCCAGGCTCAGTCGGACCTGGAACAGGTCGTCGATCTCTCGCACCGACATATCGCGCACGAAGAAGCCGCGCCGCGGCTTGGACACCAGGATGCCCTGGCGCTCCAGGCGGCGCGAAGCCTCGCGCACCGGCGCGCGGCTGATCGCCATCTGCCGCGCGATCTCGGCTTCGACCACGCGGCTGCCGGGCGGCAGGCGGCCCTGCACGATGGCCTGGGTGAGCCGGTCCTCGACCACGCCGACCAGGTCGGGAACATTGACGGATTCGAAGGGGCTGGCGGCGTCCGGAGTTGCGGGCATGGCGGGTTCTGTCTCGGTCTGGGGTAGGGAAATGCGGCAAGGCGTCAGCTATATAGCACCCCATTTTCGCCCAGCATATCAGTGTTACTGCTAACTGTCGACAGTTGACTATCGACGCATAATCCTTCGCATCCGGCCCGCCACCGCGGCCGAACTCACCAAGGACGCATGTATGGTCACTTCCCTCGACACCGCGCCGCAGTCCATGAGTGCGGCAGAGTGGCAGACCCGCCAGGATCTCGCCGCGTGCTATCGCCTGACGGCCCACTTCGGCATGGACGACAGCATCTACACCCATATCTCGGCCCGCGTGCCGGGCGAGGAAGGCGCGTTCCTGATCAACCCCTACGGCCACCTGTTCCGCGACATCGGGGCTGACTCGCTGGTCAAGGTCGGCATGGACGGCACCGCCGTCGCGCCCACCCCCTACGACGTGAACCCGGCCGGTTTCACCATCCACAGCGCGGTGCACATGGGACGCGCCGACGCGGGTTGCGTGCTGCACACCCACACCGTCGCGGGCGTGGCCGTGTCTTCGCTCGCCTGCGGCCTGCAGCCGGTGAACCAATGGGCGCTGCAGTTCTACAACCGCGTCGCCTACCACGAGTACGAGGGCATCGCGCTGGACCTGGAGGAGCGCGAGCGCCTGGTCGCCGACCTGGGCCAGCACAAGGCCATGATCCTGCGCAACCACGGCCTGCTCACCGTCGGCGCCACGGTCGCCGAGGCCTTCATCCTCATGCTCAACCTGGACCGCGCCTGCCGCGTCCAGCTGGCGATCCAGGCGACCGGCCAGGCGACCTACCCGGTCAGCCCGCAGGTCAGCGAGAAGACCGCGCGCCAATACGCCAGCGGCGACACCAACCGCCTGCCCGGCGCCACCGATCCCAGCGAACGCGAATGGCGCGCGCTGCTCAAGCTGGTGACTCCCCCGTCCAGCGCTCCCGCCGCGCCGCGCGCCTGAACCGCGCACGCCGCTCCACCTGCCGCTTCGCCCCCCGACTCCAGGAGAATCTCATGAATCGTCGCGACTTTCTGATCGCCAGCGCCGCCACCGCTGGCTGGTGGAGCGGCAGCGCCGCCCTGCCCGCATGGTCAGCCGCCGCCCGCAACGGCGTGCTGAACATCGCCGTGCAGCCGGAACCGTCCGGCCTCATGCTGGGCATCATCCAGAACGGCCCCACCCAGATGATCGGCGGCAACATCTACGAGGGCCTGCTGCGCTACGACGAAAAGCTCGAGCCCATGCCCGGCCTGGCGGCCTCCTGGACCGTGAACGACACGGCCACCGTGTACACCTTCAAGCTCAAGCAAGGCGTGCTGTGGCATGACGGCAAGCCCTTCGATGCGCATGACGTGGTGTTCAGCGTCGACCAGTTCCTGCGCAAGACCCATGCGCGCCTGCGCGCCGGCCTGGCCTTCGTGGACAGCATCAAGGCGCTGGACGCCCACACGGTGGAATTCCGCCTGCCGCGCCCTTTCGCCCCCTTCCTGGGGCTGTTCGAGGTTGGCACCATGCCCATGGTGCCGCGCCACATCTACGAAGGCACGGACTTCCAGGCCAACCCGGCCAACAACACGCCCATCGGCACCGGCCCCTACAAGTTCAAGGAATGGCGCCGCGGCTCGTACATCCAGCTGGTGCGCAACGAGCAGTACCACGAGCCCGCCGTGCCCAACGTGGACACGCTGTACTTCCACGTGATCCCCGACGCGGCCTCGCGCTCGGCGGCGTTCGAATCCGGCAAGCTGGACGTGCTGCCCGGCGGCACCGTCGAGTACTTCGACATCGCGCGTCTGAAGGGCCTGCCCAATGTGGAGATCACCACCAAGGGCTGGGAGTTCTTCGGCCCCCACTCCTTCATGTGGCTGAACAACCGCAACCCGGTGCTGGCCGACGTGCGGGTGCGCCGCGCCATCATGTATGCGCTGGACCGCGAGGCCATGCGCAACGTGGCCTGGTACGGCTTCGGCAAGGTGGCCACCGGCCCGTTCAACAGCACCGTGCGCTACCACACCGACGAGGTGACCAAGTATCCGCGCGACCTGGCCCGCGCCAGGCAACTGCTCAAGGAAGCCGGCTACAAGGGCCAGACGCTGCGCCTGCTGCCGCTGCCCTATGGCGAAACCTGGCAGCGCTTTGCCGAGATCGCGCGCCAGAACCTGGCCGAAGCCGGCATCAAGCTGGAAATGACCGCCACCGACGTGGCCGGCTGGAGCGAGAAGACCGCCAACTGGGATTACGACATCGCCTTCTGCTACCTCTACCAGTACGGCGACGCCGCGCTGGGCGTCGCGCGCAACTACCTCACGTCGACCATCGCCAAGGGTTCGCCCTGGAACAACGTCGAGGGCTACAGCAATCCCAAGGTCGACGACTTGTTCGAACGCGGCTCGCGCGAAGCCGACCCCGAGGCGCGCCGCCGCCTGTACGAGGAAGTGCAGCGCGTGCTGGTGGACGAGGTGCCGGTGGCCTGGCTGCTGGAATTGCAGTTCCCCACCCTGTACCGCAACAACATCAAGAACCTGATCAATTCAGGCATAGGCTTGAACGACAGCCTGGCGCGCGCCAAGCTGGCCTGAACGCGGCCGCAAGCACAGGGGGAACGCCATGAAGAAACTCGCCTACCTGATGCGCCGCGTGGTCCAGGGCCTGCTGGTGCTGGCCTTGATCGCGGTCATCAATTTCCTGCTCATCCGCGCCGCGCCCGGCGACCCCGCCACCGTCATGGCGGGCGAAGCCGGCGCGGCCGACGAGGTCTTCATGGCGCAGCTGCGCGAGCGCTTCGGGCTCGACAAGCCGCTGCCGCAGCAGTTGGCGAACTACCTGGGCCACGCCGCGCGGCTGGACCTGGGTGACTCCTACCGGCAGCAGCGGCCGGTGATGAGCCTGATCGCCGAACGCCTGCCGGCCACGCTGCTGCTGACCATGACGGCCTTCGTCATCTCGCTGACCGCGGGGGTGGCGCTGGGCGCCTGGACCAGCGCGCGCGCCGGGACCTGGCTGGACAGCCTGGTCAGCACGCTGTCCATGCTGTTCTATGCCACGCCGCTGTTCTGGCTGGCGCTGATGGCGGTGCTGCTGTTTTCCGTGAAGCTGGAATGGCTGCCGGGTTTCGGCTTCGAGACCGTGGGCGCGGGCTATGCCGGCCTGGCGCGGGCGGCCGACATCGCGCGCCACCTGGCGCTGCCCGCGGCCACGCTGGCGCTGTTCTACATGGCGGTCTATGCGCGCATGACCCGCACGTCCATGCTGGAAGTGGCGCAGATGGACTTCATCAAGACCGCGCGCGCCAAGGGCCTGTCGCCGCGCCGCATCCAGCGCCATCACATCCTGCGCAACGCGCTGCTGCCCGTCATCACCCTGGCCGGCATCCAGGCGGGTTCCATGGTGGGCGGCACGGTGCTGATCGAAACCGTGTTCGCCTGGCCCGGCATCGGCCGCCTGATGTTCGATGCGTTGGTGCAGCGCGACTACAACCTGCTGCTGGGCACCTTCCTGATCACTGCCGCACTCGCCGTGGCGTTCAACATCGTCACCGACCTGCTCTACACGTTGGCCGACCCGAGGATAGAACTGCAATGAACAACGGATTCTGGCGGCGCTTTCGCCGCAACAAGGGCGCCCTGGCCGGACTGGCCGTAATGGCCGCGGTACTGCTGCTGGCGCTGGCCGCGCCGCTGATCGCGGCGCACGATCCCTGGGCCATGGTGCAGCGCCCGTTCCTGCCGCCGCTGGACATGGCCAGCCTGCCCTTCGGCACCGACACCATGGGCCGCGACATCGGCGCGGGCCTGGCCTACGGCGCGCGCGTGTCGCTGCTGATCGGCCTGATCTCCACGCTGGCCGGCCTGTTGATCGGCGTGTCGGTGGGCGCCCTGGCCGGCTACTACGGCGGCTGGATCGACAGCAGCCTGATGCGCTTTACCGAACTGTTCCAGGCCATCCCCAGCTTTGCGCTGGCCATCGTGCTGGTGGCGATCTTCCAGCCCTCGGTGGGCTCCATCGTCACCGCCATCGCGCTGGTCTCGTGGCCGCCGGTGGCGCGTCTGGTGCGCGGCGAATTCCTGACGCTGCGCCACCGCGACTTCGTGCACGCGGCCCATCTGGCGGGCGAATCCAATCTGCGCATCATCGTCACCCAGATCCTGCCCAACGCTGCCGCGCCCATCGTGGTCATGGGCTCGCTCATGGTGGCCACCGCCATCCTGCTGGAATCCAGCCTGAGCTTCATGGGCCTGGGCGACCCCAACGTCATGAGCTGGGGCTACATGATAGGCGCGGCCCGCACCGCCTTGCGCCAGGCCTGGTGGATCAGCCTGTTCCCGGGCGTGGCCATCCTGTTGACCGTGCTGGCGCTGAACCTGGTGGGCGAAGGCTTGAGCGACGGCCTGAACACCCGCCTGGACGCAAGGAGCCGCGCATGACGCCCACGCCCCCATTGCTGGACATCCGCGGCCTGAGCATCCGGCTGCCCGCCGGCGCCGACCGCGCCCTGGCCGTCAGGCAAGCCAGCCTGTCCGTCGCCGCCGGCGAAACGCTGTGCATCGTGGGCGAGAGCGGCTCGGGCAAGTCCATGATCGCCAATGCGGTCATGGGCCTGCTGCCGCAACCGCTGGTGGCGCCCGTGGCCGGCAGCATCGCCTTCCAGGGCCAGGACCTGCTGGCCCTGCAGGAGCCGCAATGGCGCACGCTGCGCGGCAACCGCATCGGCATGATCTTCCAGGACCCGATGTCGGCGCTCAACCCCGTCATGCGCATCGGCGAGCAGCTCGAAGAGGCGTTGGACGCGCACCTGACGCTTGCGCCCGCCGAAAAGCGCGCCCGCATCCTCGCGGCCCTGCGCGACGTGCGCCTGCCCGATCCCGAAGGCATCGCCGCCAGCTACCCCGGGCGCCTGTCGGGCGGACAGCGCCAGCGCGTCATGATCGCCTGCGCCCTGATGCTGGAGCCGGCCCTGCTGATCGCCGACGAGCCCACCACCGCGCTGGACGTCACCACCCAGGCGCAGATCCTGGAACTGATCCGCGACCTGCAGGCCAGGCAAGGCACGGCGGTGCTGTTCATCACCCACGACTTCGGCGTGGTGTCGCAGATCGCGGACCGGGTCGCCGTCATGCAGACGGGCCAGATCGTCGAGGCCGGCGACGCCACCGACGTCCTGGGCAACCCGCAACACGACTACACCCGCAAGCTGATCGCCGCCATTCCGCACGGCGTGCCGGCGACCGGCAGCGCCGCCGAACCGCAGCCGGTGCTGCTGGACGTGCGCGACCTGCGCAAGACCTATGTCTCCGGCGGCGGACTGTTGCGGCGCGGCCGCGAAACCGCCGCCATGCGCGGCATCAGCTTCACCCTGCAGCGCGGCGAGGTGCTGGGCCTGGTGGGCGAATCCGGCTCCGGCAAGTCCACCCTGGGCCGCTGCATCGCCGGCCTGCTGGCGCAGGACGGCGGGGAAATCCTCTTCAACGGCCAAACGCGCGACGCGCGGCCGGCGCCGGGCCGCGTGCAGATGGTCTTCCAGGATCCGCAGGCCTCGCTCAATCCGCGCCACACCGTGGGCCGCTCGATCATGGCTGGGCCGCTGGCGCAAGGCATGACACCGCCACGCGCCCGCGAACGCGCGGCCGAACTGCTGCAGCTGGTCGGCCTGCACCCGGATGCCGCCCAGCGCTATCCGCATGAATTCTCCGGCGGCCAGCGTCAGCGCATCGGCATCGCGCGCGCGCTGGCGTCCGAACCCGAGCTGATCGTGGCGGACGAACCCGTCTCCGCGCTGGACGTGTCGGTGCAGGCCCAGGTGCTGGAACTGTTCGCCAGCGTGCGCCGGCAGTTCCAGCTGAGCATGCTGTTCGTGACCCACGACCTGCGCGTGGCCGCGCAGATGTGCGACCGCATCGCCGTCATGCAGCAGGGCCGCATCATCGAATGCGGTCCCGCGGCCGAGGTCATCCGCAGCCCCAGCCAGGCCTACACGCGCGAACTGGTGCAGGCGGTGCCGGACTTCGCCAGCATCGTGTCCGGACGGGCGCGCTTGACCGGCATCACGCAATTGGAGGCTGCGGCATGAACGCGCCATTTCCCCCCGCCATGGCCGCGGACCGGCCGCCCCGCATCGCGCTGCTGAGCCGGGTGCTGGACATGCGCTACCTGGCGCCCGCGTTCCAGGCCCTGCGGCCCGACATCGAATGGCGCACGGCGGACGACCTGGGCGACCCCGCGCGTATCGACGCGGCCGTCTGCTGGCTCCCCCCCGCCGGCCTGCTGGGCACGCTGCCCAACCTGCGCCTGATCCAGTCGATAGGCGCGGGCGTGGACCATATCTACGCCGATCCCGCCGTGCCGCGCCAGGTGCCGGTGTGCCGCGTGTCCGAAGCCGGCATGAGCGCGGGCATGAGCAGCTACGTCGCCTGGGCCGTGATCAACCACCACCGGCATTTTCCCGATTACGTGCGCAATTGCGCCGAAGGCATCTGGCGCGAAAGCCCCATCGTGCCGCCATCGGAGCACCGCGTCGCCATCGCGGGGCTGGGCCGGCTGGGCCTGGCCGCGGCCAGCGCGCTCGCGGCCCTGGGCTATCGCGTATCGGGCTGGAGCCGCACGCCCAAGCCCGACCTGCCCGCCGCCATCACCGGCCATCACGGCGCACACGGCCTGCCGGCGCTGCTGGCAGAGGCCGACACCCTGGTCTGCCTGCTGCCCCTGACGGACGAAACCCGCGGCTTCCTGGGCGCGGCCACTTTCGCGCAACTGCCGCGCGGCGCCCACGTCGTCAACGCGGGCCGCGGCGAACACCTGGATCCGGACGCGCTGCTGGCGGCGCTGGACAGCGGCCAGCTGGCCCACGCCACGCTGGACGCCACGCCACAGGAGCCCTTGCCGCCCGGGCACGCGCTATGGCGCCGCCGCGACGTGCTGGTCACGCCGCACATCGCCACGCGCACGCCGGCCGCGGCCATCGCCCGCCAAACCCTGGAGAACCTGAAGACAGTGCTGGAGGGCCGGCGGCCCGATACCTGCGCCGACGCGGACTTGGGATACTGACCGCCGGTTGACGCCCCCTGCAACTATTGCTAAACACACAGACGCACTGCACTTGCCCTCAAAATCTCTCCATAAGAGGTGGTTTATGAACAAGCGTATTGTTGTCGTAGGCGGCGGCGTAGGCGGCACCATGCTCGCCAATCAGCTAGCCGGAAAGCTCTACCCCGAGATCACGCGCGGCGAAGTCTCCATCACGCTGCTCTCGGACACGCCGGATCACTACTACAAGCCGGCGTTCATGTATGTGGCCTTCAACCTCTTCTTCCAGGAAGAACTGAAACGGCCGGAACGCTCCCTGCTGCGGCCCGAAATCGAATTCCGCGTCGACAAGGTCACGCGCTTCCATTTCGACCGCCAGGAAGTCTCCACGCAGAGCGGCAAGCGCTACGGCTATGACTACCTGGTCATCGCCACGGGCTGCGTGCCCTCGCCCGAGCGCATCGAAGGGCTGAAGGAAGCCGGGGACCATTTCTACCAGTACGCACCGGCCAGGCAGTTGGCCGACCGCCTGTCGCGCATCGAACGCGGACGCGTCTTCATCAGCGTCACCTTCCCCAAGACGCCCAACGTCCCGCACCAGTGCGGCATCGCGCCCATCGAAACCACGCTGATGCTGGACGACTACCTGCGGCGGCGCGGCGTGCGCGACAAGGTGGAAATCGTCTACACCTACCCGACCACCTCGCAGCTGCTGCGCAATTGCCTGTTCCTGCAACGGCCGACCTGCGAAGTGCTGCCCGCGATCTTCGAGCAGAAGGGCATACAGTTCCAGCGCGGCTTCACGCTGTCGCGGGTGGATCCCGAGCGCCGCATCGCGTACTCGGAGGAAGGCGGCGAACAGCCCTTCGACATCCTCATGGCCACGCCGCCGATACGCGCCGTGGACGTGGTGCTGGAATCGGGTGTGTCGCAGGCCGAGAACGACGAAGGCTGGCTGCCGACCGACCACGAGACGCTGCAGGTCTACGGACTGCAGAACGTCTACGTCATCGGCGACACCGTCGACCTGCCGGTCAGCAAGGCGGGCGGCTCCTGCCACAACCAGGCGCCGGTCGTCGCCAACAACATCGCCGGCGAGATCCGGCTGGGCCATCCTTGCAGCGCCTATGACGGCCGTGTGCAGGCGGTGGCCCAGATGGGGCTGAACGCCGGCATGCCGCTCTGGTACGACTACAGCCACGACGTGCTGCCCACGCCACCCACCAAGCTCGGCGGCCTGCTGCGCCACGGGTTCAACCGCGGCCTGTACTGGGCCGTCGCAAGGGGAATGCTATGAACGCGCCGCACGAAGCAAGCGCCGCCCAGGCCGCCGATACGCCATCCGCGTTCCTGGGCGGCGGGCCTGGCGCGCGCGCGCTGGCCGACAGGCTGGGGCTGCTGGCCGAAGCCGGACGGCTGGACAACATCGCCGACCTGCTGTCGCTGGCCTCGGACCTGGTGGACCTGCTGGACCAGTCCATGGTGGAAAAGCTGGCGCTGCTGTCCGAGCAGGCCAGCAGCGCCGCCTGGATGGCGGCCAACACGCTGCGCGATGCCCACGCCCGCACATTGCAGGAAGCGCGTCCTCCCAGCCTGACAGGCCTCATCGGCCTGATGCGCGACGAGGACACGCGCCGCGGCATGGCCGTGGTGCTGCGGGCGCTGCAAACGCTGGGCCGGCAGATGGCGGCGCAGCGCAAGGACTACGCGGGCGTTACCTGAGGCTGCGCCGCGCGGCTGCACACCTCCTGGCGTCCGGCCATCCGCGGATACCAGGACCGCGCATGTAAAAACCCCCGGCAGCTGGATTTCAGTCCAGCTGCCGGGGGTTGTTTGCATGCCCGGCTTGGCGCTTGCCGCGCCGGACCCGCTTACTGCAGGGTCCGCGTAAAGACGAACTGCCCGTCCTGCCAATCCACCGGCACCACGTCGCGCGGACCGAACCTGCCTTCCAGGATCAGCCGTGCCACCGGGTTCTCGATCTGCTGCTGGATCGCGCGCTTCAAGGGGCGCGCGCCGAACACCGGATCGAAACCTGAGCGGGCCAGTTCCGCCATCGCGGGTTCGCTCACTTCGAGGCGCATTTCCTGCTTTTCCATGCGCTCGCCCAGGCGGCGCAGCTGGATGCGGGCGATGGACTCGATGTGCTGCGCTTCCAGTCCGTGGAACACGACGACTTCGTCGATGCGGTTCAGGAACTCGGGGCGCAGGGTCTGCTTGAGCTCGTCCCACACCACTTCCTTGACCACTTCGTAAGGCTTGCCGGCCAGGCTCTGGATATGGTGCGAGCCCAGGTTGGACGTCATCACGATCACCGTGTTGCGGAAGTCCACCGTGCGGCCCTGGCCGTCGGTCAGGCGGCCGTCGTCCAGCACCTGCAGCAGTACGTTGAAGACGTCCGGATGGGCCTTTTCGACTTCATCCAGCAGCACCACGCTGTACGGCTTGCGGCGCACGGCCTCGGTCAGGTAGCCGCCCTCTTCGTAGCCCACGTATCCCGGCGGCGCGCCGATCAGACGGGCCACCGAATGCTTCTCCATGAACTCGCTCATGTCGATGCGGATCATGTGCTCTTCGGAATCGAACAGGAACTCGGCCAGCGCACGCGTCAGCTCGGTCTTGCCCACGCCGGTGGGGCCCAGGAACAGGAAGGAGCCATAGGGGCGCGACGGATCCGCCAGGCCGGCGCGCGAACGCCGGATGGCGTCGGACACCAGGCGCACGGCCTCGTCCTGCCCCACCACGCGCTTGTGCAGGTATTCCTCCATGTGCAGCAGCTTCTCGCGTTCGCCCTGCATCATCTTGGATACCGGAATGCCGGTGGCGCGCGACACGACCTCGGCGATTTCCTCGGCGCCGACGCGGGTGCGCAACAGGCGCGGACGCCCTTCGCCGCCCTCGGCTTCCTCGGCCGCTTCCGCGGCGCCCACTTCAGCCGCCTTCAGGCGCGCTTCCAGGTCAGGCAGCTTGCCGTACTGCAGCTCGGCCAGCTTGTCGAACTGGCCCTTGCGCTGCAGTTCCGCCATTTCGGCGCGCACGCTGTCGATTTCTTCCTTGATGGCCTGCGTGCCTTGCACGGCCGCCTTCTCGGCCTTCCAGATTTCCTCGTAGTCGTTGTACTCGCGTTGCAGCTTTTCGAGTTCGTCCTCGATCACGCCCAGGCGGCGCTTGGAAGCGTCGTCGGTTTCCTTCTTGACGGCCTCGCGCTCGATCTTGAGCTGGATGATGCGGCGGTCGAGCTTGTCCATCACTTCCGGCTTGGAATCGATTTCCATGCGGATGCGCGCGCCGGCCTCGTCGATCAGGTCGATGGCCTTGTCGGGCAGGAAGCGGTCGGTGATGTAGCGGTGCGACAGTTCGGCCGCGGCCACGATGGCCGGGTCGGTGATCTCGACGCCGTGGTGGATTTCATAGCGCTCCTGCAAGCCGCGCAGGATGGCGATGGTGGATTCCACGTCGGGCTCGTCGACCAGCACCTTCTGGAAGCGCCGCTCCAGCGCCGCGTCCTTCTCGATGTACTTGCGGTATTCGTCCAGCGTGGTCGCGCCGATGCAATGCAGTTCGCCGCGCGCCAGCGCCGGCTTGAGCATATTGCCGGCGTCCATCGCGCCTTCGGCCTTGCCCGCGCCCACCATGGTGTGGAGCTCGTCGATGAAGACGATGTTGCTGCCATCGTCCAGCGACAACTCCTTCAGCACGGCCTTCAGGCGCTCTTCGAATTCGCCGCGGAACTTGGCGCCGGCCAGCAGCGCGGCCAGGTCCAGCGACAGCACGCGCTTGCCGCGCAGGGTTTCGGGCACTTCGTCGTTGACGATGCGCTGGGCCAGGCCTTCGACGATGGCGGTCTTGCCCACGCCGGGCTCGCCGATCAGCACCGGGTTGTTCTTGGTGCGGCGCTGCAGGATCTGGATGGTGCGGCGGATTTCATCGTCGCGGCCGATCACCGGGTCGAGCTTGCCCTGGCGGGCGCGCTCGGTCAGGTCCATGGTGTACTTGGACAGCGCTTCGCGGTTGGATTCGCCTTCCGCGCCGGAGACGTTTTCGCCGCCGCGCACGGCGTCGATCGCGGCCTCCAGGGCTTTCTTCTGCAGGCCCGCGTCGCGCAGGATGCGGCCGGCATCGCCCTTGTCGTCGGCCAGCGCCAGCAGGAACAGCTCGCTGGCGATATACGTGTCGCCACGGCGCGCGGCTTCCTTGTCGGTGCGCGTCAGCACCGCCTGCAGGTCGCGGCCGACCTGGACGTTGTCGTCGCCCTGCACCTGCGGCAGGGACTTCAGGGCGCTGTCGATGGCCGACTGCACCCGGTTGACGGCCACGCCGGCGCGCGCCAGCAGGCTGCCCGCGCCGCTCTCGGAATCCGACAGCAAGGCGGAGAGCACGTGGATGGGCTCGATATAGGGGTGGTCGTTGCGGGCGGCCAGACTTTGAGCGTCGGCCAGGGCTTGCTGGAACTTGGTGGTCAGTTTGTCGAATCGCATAATGGTCGTTTGGCTTGTTGGGGAGCCTGACCGATACGTGCCGGCTGGCTCGATATCCTGAATATGCGGCCGGATGCGAGAATTTCAACACCTTGCCCGCGCCATGGTTTTTCGACGTGCAGCAACAATCTGACTTATGAGCATATACGTTTTTGTCTACGGCACGCTACGCGCGGGCGAAATCAATGATCTGGCTCAAGCCGCCGCCCGGCGCGGGCTGCCGGCGGCCCGTTACGTCGGTCCGGCCAGCGTGCCGGGCCGGCTGGTGGACTTCGGCGACTGGCCCGGCCTGATCCCGGCGGACGACGGCCGGCGCGTGCGGGGCGACGTGTTCCAGGTGGAGCCGGCCCTGGTGGCGCTGATGGACGAAATCGAGGAATACGAGCCCGGCAAGCCCTGCTGCTTCGTGCGGTGCGAGGTCGTGGCGCGCCTGGAACCGCCCGCGGCGGCCGCGGAACTGCGCTGCCAGTACTACCCGATAGACCCGGCCCTGCGCGGCGCGGCGGTCGATATCGGCGCCGACGACTGGGTCACGTACCGCCTTGCCCGCCCCCTGCCGGACGGCCCGTAAGACGCCCGTAGTAACAACGGACTACAATACAGCTTGTCTTAAGCTTTATACCCATTCCGGCATACGTCCGCGCAATGGGCACTATAGAGGTCATCGTATGCAAAAACGGGTCCCCGTTGCCCCTGATGCCGCCCATTGCTCCACATGCATGCTGGGGCATGTGTGCGTGCCCGTGGGCATGGCAGCCGCGGAAGTGGAAAAGCTGGACGAACTGGTCAAGGAACGCGTGCGCCTTGAAAAAGGCAAGCCGCTCTATTCGCTGAACCACCCGCTCGACGCCGTCTACAGCGTGCGCTTCGGCAGCCTCAAGACGCAGCTGGAAGACGCGACCGGCCAGATCCAGGTCACCGGCTTTCACCTGCCTGGCGAAATCGTCGGCATGGACGGCATGCTGGACGGCAAGCACGTCTCGACCGCCGTCGCGCTGGAAGATTCCGAGGTCTGTGTCATCCGCCTGGCCGATATCGACCGGGTCGCGACCCACCTGCCCTCGCTGCAGCAACAGTTCCGCCGCCTGATGAGCCGCGAGATCAACCGCTCGCACCAGATGCTGGCCTCGCTGGGCTCCATGCGCTCCGAGCAGCGCCTGGCCGCGTTCCTGCTGAACCTGTCGCAGCGCTACGCGTCGCTGGGCTATTCCTCCACCGAATTCGTGCTGCGCATGAGCCGCGAGGAAATCGGCAACTATCTCGGCCTGACCCTGGAAACGGTCAGCCGGCTGTTCTCGCGCTTCGCGCGCGACGGCCTCATCAAGATCAACCAGCGCGAGGTCCGCATCCTGGACCTGCCCGCGCTCAAGCAGCTGCTGGGCCAAGAGAGCTGCTGAACGCCCGCCGCGCCATGCGCCGCGCGCCCATCCTCTCCTTGCTTCAAGCGCGGCCGGACCGCATGCGCGGCCTGGCCGCGCTGTTCGCCCTGGCGGCGCTCGCGCCGCTGGCCGCGCGCGCCCAGACGCCCCTGCCCGACCCTTACGACTACAGCGAAACCGCGCCCGCGCCCAAGCGCGCGACGCCCTTGCGCTGGCAGTCCGTGGAACTAGGCAAGCCCGGCCACCGCTACAAGATGCCGGTCTACGCCAATCGCGACCTGGCAAAGGACGACCTGCGCAACATCAAGCAGGTCGTGGTCGTGATCCACGGCGTCAAGCGCGATGCCGACCGCTATTACGAATCCGTCGCCGCGCTGCTGGCGCACAACCCTGAGCGCGCGCGCGATACGTTGATCCTGGCGCCGCGCTTCTCGGGCTCGATCGATTCGGGCTTCGGCGGAATGGCCGCCTGGCGCAAGGCCAGTTGGGAAGACGGCGAAGACAGCGTGCAGGCCGCGGGACGCCCCGCGCCGGTGAGCTCGTTCCAGGTGCTCGACGACCTGCTGCGCAGCCTGGACGACCGCAAGCGCCTGGCTGCGCTGACCGGCATCGTGCTGGCCGGCCATTCGGCCGGCGGGCAACTGGTGCAGCGCTACGCCGTGCTGAACAACGTCGACGGCCCGCTGCGGCGCGACGGGCTGGCGCTGCGCTACGTCATCGCCAACCCCTCGTCCTACCTGTACCTGAGCAACGAACGCCCGCGCCCCGACGGCAAGGGCTATGCGCCCTACGAGCGCGGCATCTGCCCCACCTACAACCAGTACAAATACGGCCCGGACAAGCTGCCCGCCTACTCGCGCGAGACCGACGAGTCCAAGCTCTTCGTGCGCTACGCGGCGCGCGACGTCACCTACCTGCTAGGCGGCGCCGACAACAATCCTGAAGACCGGCTGCTGGACAAGACCTGCGGCGCGGAAGCCCAGGGCGCGACCCGGCTGGCCCGCGGCACGGGCTACGCGCAATACGAACACGTGCTGGCCGCCCGCGGCGCCCGGCCCGTGGCGCTGCACCGGCGCGCCTTCGAAGTGGCCGGCATCGGCCACAACAGCCGGGGCATGTTCGGTTCGGTCTGCGGCACGCGGGCGCTGCTGGGCGACGAGGCCCAGGCGGCCGACGGCGCCGCGCCCTGCGAAGTCATCAAGCCGCGTGGCAAGTAAGCCCGCGCGAGCAAGCCTGACAAGAAGCTGAAGAAAAAGCGGCGCTGCCACGCGTGCATTTCCGCGCGCGCAGGCGCAACATAACGCAATGCATGTTCCATTCGCGGCCCGCCCGCGATCGCGTGTCCGGCGTCCCCCGACAAACGCACCCGAAGGACGGATATGACGCAAACATATCTCGACATGCCCGACGCGAAGCGCCGCATCAAGGCGATCTTCGTCGGCTCCATGGGCAATCTGGTGGAGTGGTATGACTTCTACGCCTATACCGCTTTCGCGCTGTACTTCGCCCCCGCCTTCTTCCCCTCGCACGACCCCGTCGTCCAGCAATTGAACGCGGCCACGCTGTTCGCGGCCGGCTTCATCGTGCGCCCGCTGGGCGGCTGGCTGTTCGGCCACCTGGCGGACCGCCATGGCAGGCGCCTGTCGTTGATGGTGTCGGTGGGGATGATGTGCGTGGGCTCGCTGATCATCGCGGTCACGCCCACCTATGCCACCATCGGCCTGGCCGCGCCGGCCCTGCTGGCGCTGGCGCGCGTGATCGAAGGCCTGAGCCTGGGCGGCGAGTACGGCGCCAGCGCCACCTACCTGACCGAGATCGCGGACCCCGAGCATCGCGGCTTCTACTCCAGCTTCCAGTACGTGACCCTGATCGGCGGCCAGCTTTGCGCCATCCTGGTGCTGCTGCTGTTGCAGAACGTGTTCCTGACCCACGAGCAACTGGTCGAATGGGGCTGGCGCATCCCGTTCGTGATCGGCGCCATGCTGGCCATCGTCACCGCGCTGATGCGGCGCGACATGCCAGAAACCGATTCCTACAAGGAAGCCCAGAAAGCGCCCAAGCCGCAGACCAGTTCGCTACGCGGCCTGCTGCAGTATCCGCGCGAAGTCGCGATCGTGGTGGGCCTGACCGCGGGCGGCACCGCGGCGTTCTACACCTTCACCACCTACATGCAGACCTTCGTGCGGCAGACCTCGGGCTTCTCCGACATCGTCACGACCTACATCATCGCGGGCTCGCTGATCTTCGCGCTGATCCTGCAGCCGGTCTATGGCGCGCTGTCCGACAAGATCGGGCGCAAGCCGCTGCTGGTGTTCTTCGGCGTGGCGGGCGCGGCGCTCACCGTGCCCATCCTGATGACGCTGTCGCACACGCGCTCGCCCTTCATGGCCTTTCTGCTGATCTGCGGCGCCTGGGTGTTCACGGCCGGCTACACCTCCATCAACGCGGTGGTGAAGGCGGAACTCTTTCCCACCAACATCCGCGCCACCGGCGTCGCGGTGCCCTACGCAGTCACGGTCTCGATCTTCGGCGGCACGGCGCCGGCTATCGCGCTGTTCTTCAAGCAGCAAGGGCATGAGGAGTGGTTCTACTACTACCTCGCGGGCATCATTTTCCTGTCGCTGCTGGTGTACGCCACCATGCGCGACACCAAGCACCAGTCGGCCATGCACCAGCACGCCTGAATCCTGATCGCGCCAACTTTGTTGCTTGACAGACTTGCGGCTTCGGCTTAATACTTAACCTTATGGTTAAGTTTAAAGACGACATGCTCGACGGCATCTTCGCAGCGCTGGCCGACGGCACGCGACGCCGGGTGCTGGCCGACCTGGAACATGGCGCGGCCTCGGTCAGCGAGCTGGCCCGGCCGCACGCCATGTCCCTGCCCGCCTTCATGAAACACCTGCGCGTGCTGGAAGACGCCGGCCTGATCGCCCGCGCCAAGGACGGCCGCGTCGTGAACTGCACGCTATCGCCCGAACCCATGCGGGCGGCATCCGACTGGCTGGCCCGCTACGAGAAGTTCTGGAACGGGCAGCTGGATTCGCTGGCGCGCTACCTGTACCACGAGGAAGAGGTCCACCCATGGAAAACCGAAGCACCCGACACCAAGCAGCCCCCATCGAACTCCGGCTCAAGCGGCGCTTCGACGCCCCCGTCGAACGCGTCTGGCGCGCCTGGACGGACCCGCAAGCGCTGATGCGCTGGTTCGGCCCGGCCGAAACCCGCAAGGTGCTGCGGGCGGAAACCGATGTGCGCGTGGGCGGCGCCTATGAGGTGGGTTTCGCCACCGAGGACGGGCTGGAGCACCACGCCAGCGGCCACTACCGCGAAGTCGAGCCGCAACGCCGGCTGGTCTTCACCTGGGCCTGGCGCGACACGCCCGCGGAAGTCTCGCTGATCACGCTGGAATTCACCCCTGCCGGCGGCGGCACCGAGCTCGCCTTCCTGCAGACCCCGTTCGTCGACCAGGCCACCCGCGACAGCCACCAGCATGGCTGGTCGGGCGCGCTGGACCGGCTGGCGGCCCACCTGGCGAATCCGGCCTGAATCCCCGCCGTTCGCCCTATCCGGGCCTGGCGGCCCGCTCCAAGGAGACACACGATGCAGACCGATCACCCCGTCGTATCCCGAGCGCAATGGGACATCGCGCGCGAGGCGCTGCTGCGCCGCGAAAAGGAACTGACCCGGGCCCAGGACGCCCTGGCCCGCGAACGCATGGCCCTGCCCTGGGTCAAGGTCGACCAGCCCTACCGCTTCCTCGGCGCGGCCGGCCCCACGGACCTGGCCGGGCTGTTCCAGGGCAAGAGCCAGCTCATCGTCTACCACTTCATGTTCGATCCGGACTGGGAAGAAGGCTGCGTGGGCTGCTCTTTCCTGGCCGACCACATGGACAGCGCGATCATGCACCTGCGCCAGCATGACGTGACCGTGGTGGCCGTGTCGCGGGCGCCGTACGCCAAGCTGGACGCCTTCAAGCAGCGCATGGGCTGGCGCTTTCCCTGGTACACGTCCGAAGGCGGCGACTTCAACTTCGACCTGCAAGCCTCCATGCCCAAGGCCGACGGCAGCATGGAGGAACGCCCTGGCGCCAGCGCCTTTTTCCGCGATCCGCACGGCGAGATCTTTCATACCTATTCCAGCTTCGAGCGCGGCGTGGAACGGCTGGCAGGCGCCTACAACTACCTGGATTTCGCGCCGCTGGGCCGCAACGAGAACGGCCCGCACTTCGATCTGGGCGACTGGGTGCGCCACCATGACCGCTACGACGACGCCCAGGCCCACGCCTGCGCCGCCTGCGGCTAGGTCCCGGCCCGGCCGCGCGCGGCGCATGGCCGTCAACGCCGCGGTGCTATGGCTGGCCTGCACCGCCGCCATGGCCGCGGGCCTGTGGGCCGACACGCTGCGCACGCCGGCGGCGCTGTTGGCCAGCCTGTGCGCCGCGCCCGGCGGGCTGCTGGAGCAGGCATGGCGC
>JALDYL010000003.1:0-83702 GCA_032153965.1 Achromobacter sp.
TGCCCACCAGCATCATCAGATGCAGGCTGCGCACCGCATCCGAGAACAGCCAGCGGAACAGCAGGCAGGCGAACGCGGTCATGGCGCCGACCTCCAGCAGGAATGCGGCCACCGGATGGCTGGCTGCCGTGGCGGCTTGGCCGAAGCCGAACACCACCACCGCCTGGATCAGCAGGTACAGGGCGTCAAAGCCCATGATGGCCGGCGTCAGGATGCGATTATGGGTGATCGTCTGGAACAGCACCGACGACACCGCCACGGCATAGGCCACCAGCAGCATCGCCGCCAGCTTGGCGCCGCGGAACGGAATCACGAAAGACCACTGGCCGTTGGCGCCCAGCGTCATGAAGGCGATGGCGCAGGCCAGCGCAATGCAGCCCAGCAGCCACAGGCGCCAGGCTTGCGGCGCACGGACCGGCGCCGGGACCGAGATTGCGAGTTCAGCCAAGGCGGTTCCTCCGCGTGCGCAACAACCACAGGAACAGGATGCTGCCCAGCACGCCGACCACCGTGCCAATGGGAATCTCGTAGGGATGGATCACCAGCCGGCCGATGACGTCGCAGGCCAGCACGAACACGCCGCCCAGCACCGCCACCCAGGGAATGGAGCGGCGCATATTGTCGCCCAGCACCAGGCTGACGGCATTGGGCACGATCAGGCCCAGGAAAGGAATGCTGCCCGCCGTCACCACCACCACCGCCGAAATCGCCGACACGATCAGCAGCCCCGCCAGCGTTAGCCGCGCATGGTTCAGGCCCAGGTTGGCGGCAAACTCGCGGCCCATGCCGGCCACGGTGTAGCGGTCGGCCGCCGCGTAGGCCGCGCAGGCCAGGCCGAAGCCTATCCACAGCAGTTCATAGCGCCCGCGCAGCACGCCCGAAAAGTCTCCCGTGGTCCAGGCGTGCAGCGACTGCAGCAGGTCGTACCGATAGGCGACGAAGGTGGTGGCGGCGTGGATCACGCCGCCCAGGATCAGGCCGATCAGCGGCACAATGAAGGGCGTGCGCAGCGGCACGCGCTTGAGCAGCGCCAGGAACAGCAAGGTGCCCGCCAGCGCAAAGCCCGTGGCCGTCAGCATCTTGCCGATCACGGGCGTGTCCGGCGCCAGCAGCGTCACGACGAGTATGCCCAGCGTCGCCGACTCCACCGTGCCGGCAGTAGTGGGCTCGACGTAGCGGTTGCGCACCAGCATCTGCATGATGAGCCCCGCCACCGCCAGCGACATGCCGGCCAGCAGCAAGGCCAGCGTGCGGGGGATCCGGCTGACCATCAGCAGGCGCCAGGCGCGCTCGGCCTCGTCACCACTGCCCCACAGCGCGGACAGGCTGAGCTGACCCGCGCCCAGGCTGACGCTGGCCGCGCACAGGGCCAGCAGCAAGCCCACTGCCGCCGCCAGCCCGCCCCAACCGCCTATCGACTGCCGCCAACTCACCCGCGATACTCCCGCCGCTCACGCATCAAGCTCTATTTCCCCGCCGCCAGCGCGCCAGCGATCTGGTCCACATTCTGCTGCATGGCGGTCAGGCCCGCGCTGCCCAGCAGATACCAGTTGTAGCCGTTCAGGTAGACCACGCGCTTGTTCTTCCAGGCCTTGGTCGGACGCACCAGTTCGTTGTCCAGCATGCGCTGGGCCGACACGCCTTCGCGGCCGATGGCGGCGTCGCGGTCGATCACGAACAGCCAGTCGGGGTCGGTCTGGGCGATGAACTCGAAGGAAATCGCCTGGCCGTGGTTCGACACGCTCAGTCCCGTCGTCGCCGGCTTGATGCCGAAGGCGTCGTGGATCACGCCAAAGCGCGAGCCCGGTCCGTAGGCGCTCATCTTGCCGCCGGTGGTCAGCACGATCAGCGCGGTGCCGGCGTTGGCCGCCTTGCCGTTCAGGTCCGCGATCGAGGCGCGCAGAGCGTCGAGCTTGGTCTTGGCAAGATCCTGCTTGCCGTAGATGGCGGCCAGCGTTTCGGTGTTGCGCGTGACGCTGCCGACCAGGTCCTTGGCATTCACCGTCAGGTCGACGGTGGGCGCCAGCTTGGCGAGTTCGTCGTACTTGGGCGCGGAGCGGCCCGCAACGAAGATGAGCTGCGGCGCAGCGGCGTGGATCACTTCGTAGTTGGGCTCGAACATCGAACCCACCTTCAGATAGCGCTGATCGGCGTACTGGCTCAGCTGCGGCGGCCACTTGGCGACCGTCGGCACGCCCGCCACGTTCACGTCCAGCGCATGCAGGGTGTCCAGCACGGCCAGGTCCATCACCACCGTCTTCGCCGGATTGGCCGGCACGGCGATTTCGCCGCGCGCATGCTTCACCGGCAGCGTCGCCTGCGCGGCGCACACCGCCGTGGCGGCGCCCAGGACCAGCGCGGCCCCGGCCTGAACCGCCCAACGCCGAACGCGGCCCGTTTGCATTTGCTTCTTCATGCGTACCTCTTCATGTTGCGGGCGCCAGGCGCCCTGTCAAACTCAGAACTTGACGCCCACGCCCAGCCAGTAGCGGCGGCCGTCCTCGACGTAGGCGTAGTCGTCATAGGTAACCTGTTTGTCGAACAGGTTGTAGATACCGGCGTACACCGCCACGGTCTTGTTCACCTGGTACGAACCGCCCAGGTCCACGAAGGTGTAGGAAGGCGCGACCACCGACGAGGACGACGGGCCGGTGATGGGCTGGCTTTCCTTGCCGCGGTAGTTCAGGCGCGCCCAGGCCTGCAGCGCGTCCGAGGCCTGCCAGTTCACCGTGGTGGTGAACAGGTGCTTGGGCAGCTGGTTCAGCGGCTGGCCCTTGTACTGGCCGGACTTCTGCTCCGACTTGGTGAAGGTGTAGCTGCTGGTCAAGGACCAGTCGCGCGACAGCGGCAGCTTCAGGTTGGCTTCCACGCCGCGCGAATTGGCCTTGTCCACGTTCATGTAGGTGGTCGGGTCCGAGCCGAACTGGTTCGGACCGTCCGTGCACTGGGTCGCCGGGCAAGCCACTCGGGTGATCTTGTCCTTGAAGTCGTTGTTGAAGATCGTCAGGCCGGCGTTGAAGCCCTCGCCGTCGTCATACAGAATGCCGATTTCCTCGGTCACCGACTTCTCGGGCGTCAGGTCCGGGTTGCCGTACATATTGCCGCCGCGGCTGACCTGGCCCCAGCCCGCCACCGTCTGGCGCAGGTCGGGCGCGCGGAACCCGGTGGACACGCCGCCCTTCAGGGTCCAGCGGTCGGCCATGTGCCAGACGCCATACAGGCGCGGGCTGAAGTGCGTGCCGAAGTTCTCGTCTTCATCCATGCGCAGGCCGGCGGTGACCGCGAAGCTCTCGGTCAGGCGCCACTCGTCCTCGGCGAACAGGGCCCATTGGTAGCGGTCCACCTTGCTGGGGCCGTTGGCCAACTGGTTGCCGGTCTGGTCGTTCAGGCGCTGGCTCAGGTAGCTGCCGCCCAGCGTCAGCATGTGCGAACCCAGCGGCAGCGTCCAGCTCGTCTGGATGTCCAGGTTCTTGATCTTCATCTGGCGCGAGCGGTTGTCGAACTCTTCCTGCTGCACGTAGCTGTCCGACACGCCCCAGCCCCAGCGTCCGGTATGCGACAGCGCCCACTTGTTGCTGCGGTAATCGGTATCGGACGAGGCCGGGCAGCCATTGCGCCCGCAAGCCTGGCCGGGCGGCAGCGGCTCAACGGTCTTGCCCAGCGTTTCGTGCAGCTTCTGGCGCATGGTGGTCGCTTCCAGCACGATGTCGTGGTCGCGGTTGGGCGTCAGCGCCAGCTTGGCCGTGACGCTTTCCGAGTTGCGCTTGCGGAAACCGTCGACGATGTCGTCTTCGTCGCGCTGCGTGGCCTGGCCGTAGATCTGCAGGCCCAGCAGGTCTGTCTTGATCGGGCCGGACAGGTAGAAGTTGCCCTGGTAGATGTCGCCCGACTTGTTGCTCTCCTGGATCGTGGTGTCCAGGCGGATCTCGCCGCCCCACTCCGAGGGCACCTTGCGGGTGATGATGTTGATCACCCCGCCCATGGCGTCCGAGCCGTACAGCGAGGACATGGGACCGCGCACCACCTCGATGCGCTCGATGGCGGAGAGCGGCGGGGTCCAGCCGCCTTCGACGCCCGTGGAATCCGAGTTGGTGCGGGTTTCGCGCGAATTCTGGCGCTTGCCGTCGATCAGGATCAGCGTGTACTTGGGGCCCATGCCGCGCAAGCTGATGTCCTGGCGGTCGCCGCCGCCGGTGACGATGACACCGGGCACGTCCACCAGCGCGTCGTTGATGTCGCGGTAGAACTTCTTGTCCAGGTCCTCGCGGGTGATCACGCTGATCGACGCCGGCGCGTCCTGGATCTGCTGTTCATAGCCCGATGCCGTCACCACCACCGTGTCCAGCGTCTTGGCGCTGTCCGCGCTTTGCGCCCAGGCGGGCTGCGCCACGCCGAATCCCGCTGCGCACAGGGCTGCGGCCAACTGCGTGCGCGAACCCGGACCGCGCCGGCCGGCGACCAATTCTTTGCTGCTCATGATTCCAATTTCTCCCGTCCCAGGCCCGCCCCGCACCCTGCGTGCGGCGTCCGTCCTGCCCCGTATTTATTAATGAAAACCATTCTCATATTAGAATTGGACCTGCCGGGAGCCAGCAACACGCTTTCCGCAACTTTTATCTTCTTTGAACTTCTTGACACTCCGGCCCGCGGCCATAAGCCAAACTGCCGGATGCAGAACCGACGACACGCATGCCTTTTTCCCACGCTCCGGCGACTCGCCGCATCCTGCTGATCGACGACGATGTCGAACTCGCGCAGATGCTGCGCGAATATCTGGAACCCGGTCACTGCCAGCTCGCCCTGGCGCATAGCGGCGCGCAGGGCCTTGCCTTGCTGGCGCAAGACGACTACGACCTGGTGCTGCTGGACCTGATGCTGCCCGACGGCAACGGGCTGGATCTGCTGAAGCAATACCGCCAGCGCTCGCGCCGGCCCGTCATCATGTTCACCGCCCACGGCGGCGAGACGGACCGCGTGCTGGGCCTGGAGTTCGGCGCAGACGACTACCTGGCCAAACCCTTCAGTCCGCGCGAGCTCAAGGCCCGCATCACGGCGGTGCTGCGCCGCTTCGAGGAAGTGCCCGATACTGCCCGCCCCGTCCTGGCGCTGGGCGCGGTGTCGCTGGATCCCGCCACCGGCCTGCTGCGCGTGGGCGACAACGAAATCGCGCTGACGGGCGCCGAACAGCGCATCCTGGAAATCCTCATGCGCACGCCCGGCCAGGTGGTCGCGCGCGACCAGATCGGCCTGTACGCGCTGGGCCGCAAGCCCGACCGCTACGACCGCAGCATCGATACCCACATCAGCTCGCTGCGCAAGAAGCTGCGCAGCGACAACGGCCCCGAGACGCTGACCATCCGCAACCTGCGCGGCCTGGGCTACGTGCTGGCGGGCGCGGACTGATGGCCTGGCTGCCCGCCCGCTCGCTGTTCTGGCGCGCTTTCCTGACCTTCTGGGGCGCGATGGCCGTCATCCTGGTCTGCGGCATGGTGCTGACGGCCGCGGTCGCCTGGTACCGCTTCAATTCCCTGGATGGCCTGAATCCCGGCAACCTCACGCGCGACGCGGCGCAAGTCGCCCGCAGCGAGGGCGTGGATGGCCTGGAACGCTGGGTCCAGGCCATGGACCGGCGCTACTCGGCCCTGAAGATCTACGTCATGGACGCCCAGGACAAGGACATCCTCGGCCGGCGCCTGCCCGCCCGCATGGAAGACTGGCTGAGCGACTTCCGCGCCGGACCGGACCGCTCGCCCAAAGCCGATTACCTGCCCGCCGACCCCACCGGCGAGCGCGTTTCCTGGTGGGAGCCGCAAAAGCTGGTCCTGCCCGATGGCTCGGTGCTGCTCCTGCTGTTCCTGCCGTTCGACTCTTCCCATTGGGAAGTGCTGGCTCTGTCGCCGGTCGCGCTGGCGCTGGTGCTGTTCGCGTTGGCCGTGACCGCGCCGTTCTGCTGGGCCTTGAGCCGCCACGTGACCGCGCCCTTGGCGCAGTTGCGCCAGACCACCCATGCCTTGTCCGCCGGCCGCCTTGACGCGCACACGCCCGCCAAGCTGGCGCGCCGCAAGGACGAGCTGGGCCTGCTGGCGCGCGACTTCGACGCCATGGCCGACCGCCTGAAGGCGCTGGTCGACACGCGCGAGCAACTGCTGCACAACATCGCGCACGAACTCCGCTCGCCGCTCGCGCGCCTGCGGCTGGCGGCCGAACTGGCGCGGCGCAGGGACGAGCGCCAGGATCTGCAACTGGACCGCATCGAACTCGAATGCGAACGCCTGGACGCGCTGGTGGGCAACACCTTGCGGCTGGCGCGCCTGGGCGCCCTGCCCGTGCCCACCGACAGCCTGGATCTCGCCGAAATCGTGTCCGACGTCGTCGAGGACGCGCGCTACGAAGCCGGCGGCCGGCAGATCCGCATAGAGTGGGACCAGCACGCGCCCGTGCCCCTGGTCGGCGACCGCTGCAGCCTGGCCAGCGCCATCGAAAACGTGTTGCGCAACGCCTTGCGTTTCGCTCCCGCGCACAGCGCGATCCGCGTGCGCCTGCTGTCGAACGCGCAGGAGGCCTGCCTGGAGATCGAGGACCGCGGGCCGGGCGTGGCCGCCGAAGAGCTGGAATCGCTGTTCGAACCCTTCTTCCGCACGGCCTCGGGCGCGCGCAAGCCGGGCAGCGGCGCCGGCCTGGGCCTGTCCATTGCCCAGGCCGCCGTGGCCGCGCACAAGGGCAGGATGTCGGCCCGCAACATGTCGCCCCAAGGGCTGAGCGTGCGGCTGGAACTGCCGCGCCTGAACGGCTGAGGCCCGGTCAGTCGGCGTCAGCCAGGATCGCGGCCGGCAGCCGCGGCAATACCCGCAAGGCGTTGGCCGTGGTGGCATGCGCCGCCTGCGCCGGCGTGACGCCGCGCAGCTCGGCCAGCGTGGCGGCGATGCGCACCAGTTCGGCGGGCGCGTTGCGCCGTTGCGGCGGATGCAGCCAGGCCGGAGGGATGTCGGGCGCGTCGGTTTCCAGCACCAGATGCGCCAGGTCCACGTCCACCGCGTGGCGGCGGATCTGCAAGGCGCGCTCATAGGTCATGGCGCCGCCCAGGCCCAGCGCGAACCCTTGCTCGATGAAGGCCTGCGCCTGCTGCGCGCTGCCGTTGAAGGCATGCGCAATGCCGCCGATGCGGGGATGGCGGCGCAGGTATTTCAAGAGGATGTCCTGCGATTTGCGCACATGCAGCAGCACCGGCAGGCCGAACTCCGCGGCCAGCGCCAGTTGCGCGGCATAGAAGCGCTCCTGGCGCTCGCGCGGTTCGCCCGAGGCAATTTCAGGAACGAAGAAATCCAGGCCGATCTCGCCGATGGCGACGAAGCGGGGGTCGCCCAGCGATTCCTTGACGGCGGCGCGCAGCGCCTCCAGGTCGCCGTCGCCGGCGCGCTGCACGTACAGCGGGTGTATGCCCAGCGCGTAGGCGCCGCCGGCCGTCTTGCCGGCCAGTTCGCGCACCACCGAAAAATTGGCGCGCTCGACGGCCGGAATCACGATGGATTGGACGCCTGCCTTGCAGGCGCCGTCAGCGACCTGCTCGCGGTCGGCGTCGAACTCGGCGGCATCCAGGTGGCAATGGGTATCGATCAGCATGGGCGCGACCTCCTTGCCCGGATTATCCCCCGGCGCGCCCTAACCCGAAACCAGGCGGCCGTTTTCCATGAGCAGCTGGCGGTCGGCGCGGGCGGCCAGTTCCGGATCGTGCGTGACGATGGCGAACGCCGTGCCGGACTCCTGGTTCACCCGCGTCAGCAGTTCGAACATATTGTGCGCGGTGTGGCGGTCCAGGTTGCCGGTGGGCTCGTCGGCCAGCACGCAGACGGGCCGCGTGACCAGCGCGCGCGCCAGCGCCACGCGCTGCCGCTCGCCGCCGGACAGCTGGCCCGGGAAATGCCCTTCGCGGGCGGCCAGGCCCACCATGCCCAGGACCTCGTGCGCGGCTGCGCGCGCCTTGTCGCGGCTTTCACGGCGCACGATCAGCGGCATCGCCACGTTGTCCAGCGCCGAGAACTCCGGCAGCAGGTGGTGGAACTGGTAGACAAAGCCCAGGCTGCGGTTGCGCACGGCGCTCTTGCGGCCCTCGGACAGTCCGATACCGAGTTGGCCGTCCACGGAAACCGAGCCGCTGGTAGGCACGTCCAGCAGGCCCAGGATGTGCAGCAGCGTGCTCTTGCCGGAACCGGAGGCGCCGACGATGGCGACCATTTCGCCGCGCGCCACCGACAGGCTGACGTTGCTCAGCACTTCGATGCGCGCGGGGCCTTCGTCGTAGACCTTGACGATGTTGTCGGCCTGCAGCGCGGGAGTCAGCATGTCAGTCATGGCGCAGCACCTGGGCGGGTTGCAGGCGCGAGGCGCGCCAGCTGGGATACAAGGTCGCCAGCAGCGACAGCACCAGGGACGTCGCGCCGATGGTGACGATGTCGCCCATCTGCGGATCCGACGGCAAGGCGCTGATGAAATAGATTTCGCGCGGCAGGAAATGCACGCCCAGCAGGCCTTCGATGAAGGGCACGATCACGTCCACGTTGTAGGCGATGAGGATGCCGCCCGCCACGCCCAGCAGCGTGCCGATCACGCCGATCAGCGCCCCCTGCACCAGGAAAATGCGGGCGATCTCACGCGGCCCCGCGCCCAGCGTGCGCAGGATGGCGATATCGGACTGTTTGTCCTTCACGGCCATGACCAGCGACGACAGCAGGTTGAACGCGGCCACAGCCACGATCAGCGCCAGGATCAGGAACATCATGCGCTTTTCGGTCTTCACGGCCGCGAACCAGGTGCGGTTGTTGCGCGACCAGTCGCTTGCCATCATGTAGGGCGGCAGCACCTTCTGCAATTCGGCCGCCACTTCCGGCGCGCGCTGCATGTCGGCGATGCGCAGGCGCACGCCGGCGGTGCCGCTGTCGCGGAACACGCGGGCGGCGTCCTCGTCATCGACGAAGGCCAGCGAAGAATCGTATTCGTAGTGGCCGGACGAGAACACGCCCACCACGGTGAACTGGCGCATGCGCGGCGTGAAGCCCGCCGGGCTGATCGAGCCTTGCGGCGCCATCATCAACAGCGTGTCGCCCAGCTTGACGCCCATGCCGTCGGCCAGTTCATTGCCCAGCACCACGCCGAAGCTGCCCGGCTTCAGGTCGGTGAGCTTGCCCGACACCATCTGGCGCGGCAGGTCCGACACATTGCCTTCGGTCTGCGGATCGATGCCGCGCACCTGCACGCCGCGCAGGGCCTGCCCGCGCACCAGCATGCCCTGCGCCGCCACGAACGGAGCGCCGGCCTTGACGGCAGGATTCTTTTCGGCGGCGGCAGCGAACTCCTGCCATTTTTCCAGCACCCGCTCCGGCGCCGCGCCGGGGATGTAGAGTTCGATGTGCGGCAGCACCGACAGCATGCGGTCGCGCACTTCCTTCTGGAAGCCGTTCATCACGGACAGCACCACGATCAGGGCGGCGACGCCCAGCGCGATGCCAGCCATGGAACTGGCGGCGATGAAGGAGATGAAGCGATCGCGGCGGCCGCGTCGCTGGCGGATTCGGGCCAACCCGGCATAGCGGGCGCCTATCCATAGTTCGTAGGGTATTTTCAGCACGAGCGCATTATGGCATTAACCGCCTGGATTCCGCCCCGCGGATGTGCGGTTCCGAGACCAGGCGTTTCAAGCTATGGCAGTGGCGCACGCCGCTTAGTTCCCGCAGCGTGCGCGGACTACAATCGCGCCCATGCTGATCGTCATTCCGGGCGCCCTGCCCGCCCTTCCCGTCGCCGCCGAACTGGCCAAGCTCTTGCCCGAACGCGCACCCACGCTGCACGGCTGGCTGCAGGCCGGCGCCGCCCGGCCCCAGGCCCACGACCTGCGCGCCCAGGGCTGTACGCCCTACGAAGCCTGGCAGTTGGCCCGCGCGGGCTACGTCCCCGAACCGGGCCTGCCGCCCGGGGCCGGACTTGGGCCGCTGCTGGCCGGCGCGCAAGCCGGCGGCGCTGATCCCGTCTGGCTGGCCGAGCTGGTCCACCTGGCGCTGGGCACGGACCAGGCCGCCTTGCTCGACCCCGGCCTGATGGAGCTGCGCGCCGAGGAAACGGCCGCCCTGCTGGACACCGCCCGTCCGCTGTTCGAAGGCACGGGCTTCGCAGTCGAGGCGCTCTCGCCCGAACGCTGGCGCCTGCAACTGCCGCAAGGCCTGCGTCCGCAGACCGCCAGCCCGCTGGCCGTGGCCGGACAGCGCCTGAACGACTGGTGGCGCCAGGACGCGGAAGCGCGGCCGTGGCGCCGGCTGCTCAATGAAATACAGATGGCCTGGCACGAACACCCGGTCAACGACGCCCGCGCGGCACGCGGCCTGCCGCCGGTCAATGCGTTGTGGCTGTATGGCGGCGGCGCGCCCTGGACGCAGTCCCAGCCAGCCCCGGCGCAGGTCTACAGCAACCTGGACGCCCCCCAGCGGGCCGGCGATTGGGCCGCCTGGCTGGACGCCCTGGCCGCGCTGGACGCGCAGCATCTGCGCCCGCTGGCCGCCAAGCACGGCCTGCCCGCCGCGCCCGCCGAACTGCTGCTGCTGGGCGACGACCGCAAGGTCGCCCTCACCCTGAAACCGCGCGGGGGCCTGCTCGGCTTGCTGCCCGCGCCCAAGAAAAACTGGAGCGCCTGGTGGTCTCACCCCGCTTAACCGTCCGCACCCCCGACCTGCAAGCCTGCCATATCCTGGAAGCCTCGGGCATCCATCCGCTGCTGGCCCGCCTGTGGGCCGCCCGCGGCGTCACCCATCCCGACCAGACCCGGCTGGCCTGGCCGTCCCTGTTGCCGCCAGCCGGCCTGACGCATTCGGCCCATGCCGCGGGCGTGCTGGCCGACGCCATCCAGGCGGGCAAGAAGCTGCTGATCGTGGCCGACTACGACTGCGACGGCGCCACGGCCTGCGCGGTCGGGCTGCGCGCCCTGTCCGCCATGGGCGCCGACGTGGACTTCCTGGTGCCCAATCGATTCGAAACCGGTTACGGCCTGTCGCCGGCCGTGGTCGAGCTGGCGGTCCGACACCGCGCCGGCAAGCCCGACATCATCATCACCGTGGACAACGGCATCGCCAGCGTGGACGGCGTGGCCGCGGCCAATGACGCCGGCATCGGCGTGGTCATCACCGACCACCACTTGCCGGGCGACACGCTGCCGGCGGCCCTGGCCATCGTCAACCCCAACCAGCCAGGCTGCGGCTTTCCGTCCAAGAACCTGGCCGGCGTGGGCGTCATTTTCTACATGATGCTGGCGCTGCGCGCGGAACTGCGCCGCCGCGGCGTCTACGCGGCCGATGGCGGCCCGCGCCTGGACGCGCTGTCCGACCTGGTAGCCCTGGGCACCGTGGCCGACGTGGTCAAGCTGGACGCGAACAACCGCCTGCTGGTCACCCAAGGGCTGCAGCGCATGCGCGCGGGCCGCCTGCAACCCGGGCTGCGCGCGCTGTTCGCCGTGGCCGGGCGCGAGCCGCGCGCGGCCAACGGCTTCGACCTGGGCTTTGCGCTTGGCCCGCGCATCAATGCCGCCGGCCGCCTGGCCGACATGAGCCTGGGCATCGCCTGCCTGACCACCGACGACGAGGCGCAGGCGCTGGAAATGGCGCGCGAGCTCGACAACATCAACCGCGAACGCCGCACAATCGAAGCCGAAATGCGCGAACAGGCGCTGGCTGCCATGGAAGAGCCGAACGCGGCCGCCGGCGCCACGGTCTGCGTGTTCGACCCAGGCTGGCACCAGGGCGTGGTGGGCCTGGTTGCTTCGCGTCTGAAGGAGAAATTCTGGCGTCCCACGCTGGCCTTCGCGCCCGCCGGCGACGACGAAATCCGCGGCTCCGGCCGCTCGATCCCCGACGTGCATCTGCGCGACGCGCTGGACCTGGTGTCCAAGCGCCATCCCAACCTGATCCGCAAGTTCGGCGGCCACGCCATGGCGGCCGGCCTGACCCTGGGCCGCGACGACTTCGCCGCCTTCGCCCCGGCCTTCGACGCGGCGGTGCGCGAGCTGACGGGCCGCGACACCTTCGAGCCGGTGATCGAGACCGACGGCTCGCTGGAAACCGGCTACGCCAACGCCGACGTGGCCGGCATGCTGCAACAACAGGTGTGGGGCGCGGGCTTCGCCGCGCCGCTGTTCCTGGACGAGTTCGTGGTGCGCAACCAGCGCCTGGTCGGGGAAAAGCACCTCAAGCTGTCGCTGGAACGCGGCCACCAGCGCTTTGACGCCATCTGGTTCGGCCACGACCAGTCCCTGCCCGAGCACATCCAGGCGGCTTACCGGCTGGAGCAGAACGTGTGGAACGGGATGGTGTCGGTGCAGTTGGTGATCGAGCACGCGGGCTGAAAAACCCCTGATCGTTCCGCGCGGCGCGGACCTGGGATCCAGTCCAGGCCCGCCCGCGCCGCCCCCTCGCTACTTGTTCACCAGCTTCGCCGGCTGCGCCAGGGCCACCAGCGCTCCCACCACCAGGCAGCCCGACAGCATGTAGAGGCCGGTGTTGGTGGTGCCGGTCATGTCCTTCAACCAGCCCACCAGGTACGGGCTGACGAAGCCCGCCAGGTTGCCCACCGAATTGATGAGCGCAATGCCGGCCGCCGCCGCCGTGCCGCCCAGCAAGGCGGTGGGCAGGCTCCAGAACAGCGGCAGCACCGTGCAGATGCCGATATTCGCCACCGTCAGCGCCAGGATCGCCAGCACCGTGTTGCCGCTCCAGATCGCCGAAAACATCAGCCCCACCGCGCCGAACAGCGCGGGCAGCGCCACGTGCCAACGGCGCTCGCGGTGGCGGTCGGAGTTGCGCGAGATCAGGATCATGCCGATCACGGCGAACAGGTTCGGAATTGCCGTCAACAGGCCAATGGCCAGCGGACTCTGCACGCCCGTACTCTTGATCAGGGTCGGCATCCAGAAGCCCACGCCGTACAGCCCCATCACGAACGAAAAGTAGATCAGCGCCATCGCCCACACGCGCGGCTTGGTCAGGGCGGCGCTGATGGGCGGGTCTTCCTTCTGCTGCTCCTCGGCCGCGATATTGCGGATCAGCACGGCCTTTTCACTGGCGGTCAGCCACTTGGCCTTGTTGATGCGGTCGTCCAGGTAGATCAGCACCAGCACGCCGATCAGCACCGACGGAATGCCTTCCAGCAGGAACAGCCATTGCCAGCCCGACAGGCCATGGTCGCCGTGGAAGGTGCTCATGATCCAGCCGGAGATCGGGCCGCCGATCAGCCCGGACATGGGCACGGCAGTCATGAAGAAGGTCGTGATGCGGCCGCGCCGGGCCGCCGGATACCAATAGGTCAGGTACAGGATGATGCCCGGGAAAAACCCGGCTTCCGCCGCGCCCAGCAGGAAACGCAGGGCGTAGAACATGTGCACGCTGGTCACGAACATCATGCAGGCGGAGATGATCCCCCAGGTGATCATGATGCGCGCGATCCAGATCCTCGCGCCCACCTTGTGCAGGATTATGTTGCTGGGAATCTCGAAAATGAAGTAGCCGATGAAGAAAATACCCGCGCCCAGCCCGTAGACCGTCTCGCTGAACTGCAGCTCCTGCAGCATCTGCAACTTGGCGAAACCCACGTTCACGCGGTCCAGGTAGGCCACGACGTAACAAACCACCAGCAGCGGCACCAGCCGCCACCCTACCTTGCGGTAGATCCGATCTTCCTCAGACGCCGGGATCGCCGGCGAAACCCCGGGGGCCATCGCGTTTTCCATCTATGTCTCCATTCCTCTGTCGGGATAGGCCGGCCGCTCGCCGGCGCCGTTGCAGCCCGCCTCGTCCCGATCAGGGACGGCCAGACCGTCACCCGCAGCCTAGAACCCGACACTTGACAAAAAACTGAACAACTTCGATTCAGCTGCAACATCCGCCGCGACACGATCCGTCCCCCTTCGCGCCAAACGCGGCCGCGCACTTGCCCCAAGCACGGTAAAATGTTTGGTTTCGCACAAAAGTCATCAGGACAGGATCATCATGGAAGCCGAACGTCAGAACCAGCTCGCAGCCCGCCTCGCCGATTACGCGGAGCGCGAACAGGCTCTACGGAGGTATCTTTGACTACGATGCCAAAGCTGAACGCCTGCACGTTGTAAACGCCGAGCTCGAAGACCCGGCGGTCTGGAACGACCCCAAGCACGCCCAGGACCTGGGCCGTGAAAAGAAAGCCCTGGAAGACGTGGTGGAAACGCTCACCGCCCTGGGCTCGGGCCTGGCCGACTCGAACGAGTTGTTCGAACTGGCCGCCTCCGACGACGACGACGCCACCCTCGAATCCATCGAGCAGGACGCCGACGCCTTCCAGGAAAAGCTGGAAGCGCTGGAATTCCGCCGCATGTTCTCCAATCCGGCCGATCCGCTGAACTGCTTCCTGGACATCCAGGCTGGCGCCGGCGGCACGGAAGCACAGGACTGGGCCTCCATGCTGCTGCGCCAGTACCTGAAGTACGCCGAGCGCAAGGGCTTCAAGGCCGAAGTGCTGGAAGAATCCGACGGCGACGTCGCGGGCCTGAAGTCCGCCACCATCAAGATCGAAGGCGAATACGCCTTCGGCTATCTGCGCACCGAAACCGGCGTGCACCGCCTGGTGCGCAAGAGCCCGTTCGATTCCTCGGGCGGGCGCCACACCTCGTTCGCCAGCGTCTTCGTCTACCCCGAAGTCGACGAGTCCTTCGAAGTCGAAGTGAACCCCGCCGACCTGCGCGTGGACACCTACCGCGCGTCCGGCGCGGGCGGTCAGCACATCAACAAGACCGATTCCGCCGTGCGCCTGACCCACATCCCCACGGGCATCGTGGTGCAGTGCCAGAACGACCGTTCGCAGCACCGCAACCGCGCCGAAGCCATGCAGATGCTGAAGTCCAAGCTCTACGAACTGGAAATGCGCAACCGCATGGCCGAGCAGCAGAAGCTGGAAGACTCCAAGACCGACGTGGGCTGGGGCCACCAGATCCGCTCCTACGTGCTGGACCAGAGCCGCATCAAGGACCTGCGCACCAACGTCGAAATTTCCAACACCCAGAAGGTGCTGGACGGCGACCTGGACCCGTTCATCCAGGCCAGCCTGAAGCAAGGCATCTGAGTTTCGCGATAGTCCCCTCAACGCATCCAGAGGTTCACGAATGTCCGACACCATTGCAATTCTCACCGGCGCTTCGCGCGGCATCGGCGCCGCCATGGCGCGCGGCCTGGCCAAACCGGGCACCCGCCTGATCACCCTGGCGCGCCGCGAGGACCCCGAGCTGGCCGCCTACGCGCGCTCGCAGGACGCGCAGCTGGAACAGCTGTCCGTGGACCTCTCGGACCTGAACGCCGTTGAGGCGACCGCGCAGCGCATCTGCGCGTCGCTGCCGCGCGACGCCAGCCGCTATCTGCTGATCAACAACGCCGGCACGGTGCATCCCATCGCGGGCACCGACGCGCTGGTCGACGGCGCGGCCATCGCCGCCGCCTTCAACCTGAACGTCAGCGCCGTCATGCTGCTCACCGCGCGCTTCCTGGCCGCCGTCGAAGACCTCGAGGCCGACCGCCGCGTGCTCAACATCTCCTCCGGCGCGGGCCGCAACCCGAACGCCGGCTGGGGCGTCTACTGCGCCACCAAGGCCGCGCTGGACATGTACTCGCGCGTGGTCAAGGCGGAGCAAGGCGCCGACGGCGCGCGCATCGTCGCGCTGGCCCCCGGCATCGTCGACACCGACATGCAGGTCGCCATCCGTTCCAGCGATCCGGAAAGCTTCCCGGCGCTGGCCAAGTTCCAGGAGTTCCACGCGACCGGCAAGCTGTCCTCGCCCGCCAACGTGGCCTCCCGCATCCTCGCCTACCTGGATCGCGAAGATTTCGGCACGACCGAAATCGACGACATCCGCAATTACGACTGATCCCCTTACCATGACCGACCACTCGACCACTCCGGCACCCGCCCAGGATGAAAACCGCTTGATCGCCGAACGGCGCGCCAAGCTGGCCAAACTGCGCGAAACCGGGGTCGCGTACCCCAACGATTTCGTTCCGGACGCCCGCGCCGCCGCGCTGCACGACAAGTACGACGGCGAAGAACAGGAAGCCCTGGCCGCCGCCGCCGTCACCGTCAAGGTCGCCGGCCGCATGATGCTCAAGCGCGTCATGGGCAAGGCCAGCTTCGCCACGCTGCAGGACAGCACCGGCCGCATCCAGATCTACCTGGACCGCGGCACGCTGGGCGAAGACAACTACGCCGCGTTCAAGCAATGGGACATCGGCGACATCATCGCGATCGAAGGGTCGGTCTTCAAGACCAACAAGGGCGAACTGTCGGTGCACGCCGCCAGCGCGCGCCTGCTGTCCAAGTCGCTGCGCCCGCTGCCGGACAAGTTCCACGGCGTGGCCGACCAGGAACTGCGCTACCGCCAGCGCTACGTCGACCTCATCATGACGGACGCCACGCGCCGCACGTTCGAGGCGCGCAGCAAGGCCGTGGGCAGCATCCGCCAGTTCATGCTGAACGCGGGCTTTCTCGAAGTGGAAACCCCCATGCTGCACCCGATCCCGGGCGGCGCGGCGGCCAAGCCCTTCGTCACGCACCACAATGCGCTGGACATGGAAATGTACCTGCGCATCGCACCCGAGCTCTACCTCAAGCGCCTGATCGTCGGCGGCTTCGAGCGCGTCTTCGAAGTCAACCGCAACTTCCGCAACGAGGGCGTGAGCCCGCGCCACAATCCTGAATTCACCATGATGGAGTTCTATGCGGCCTTTGCGGAATACCGCTGGCTCATGGACTTCACGGAAGAACTGATCCGCCAGGCCGCCATTTCGGCCACCGGCAGCGCGGTGCTGACCTACGGCGAACGCGAACTGGACCTGTCCAAGCCGTTCGACCGCCTGACCATCTGCGAAGCCATCCTCAAGTACGCCCCCGGCTACACGCAAGAACAGCTGGACGACGCGGCCTTCGTGCGCGCGGAACTCAAGAAGCTGGGCGCCGACGCCGACGGCCCGGTGCTGTCGCGCGCCGGTCTGGGCGCGCTGCAGCTGGCGCTGTTCGAAGAGACCGCCGAAGCCAAGCTCTGGAACCCCACCTACATCATCGACTACCCGGTGGAAGTGTCGCCGCTGGCGCGCGCCTCCGATACCCGCGAGGGCATCACCGAGCGCTTCGAACTCTTCATGACGGGCCGCGAAATCGCCAACGGCTTCTCGGAATTGAACGATCCCGAAGACCAGGCCGAACGCTTCCGCTCGCAGGTCGAAGCCAAGGACGCCGGCGACGAAGAAGCCATGTTCTACGACGCGGACTACATCCGCGCGCTGGAATACGGCATGCCTCCGACGGGCGGCTGCGGCATCGGCATCGACCGCCTGGTCATGCTGCTGACCGACAGCCCCAGCATCCGCGACGTCATCCTGTTCCCGCACCTGCGCCGTGAAGACTAAACAGCGGCTGGCATCATGATCTTCAAGATCCTGATGCTGCTGCTGGTCGTGGCGGGGCTGATCTACTGGATCAAACAGCCCCGCAGCGTCCAGCCCTCTTCCTCCTATCCGGCGGCGCGGCCGCGCCGGCCGGCGTTCATCGCGTTGTGCATCGCCGCGGCCATCTCGGTAGCGGCTTCGCTCATGACCTTCCTGCTGTGGGCGGGCGGTGTCGCCGGTGGCGTCACCGGCGGCGGCTATCACGGCCAGGTGGATTTTCTGCTGCCCGTGGCGGGCACGCTGCTGGCGCTGTCCGTCGCCTGCGCCGTAGGCGCGTTCCTCAAGCGCCGGGGCTGAACGCCCGGCCTTGCGGCCCGCCTACTCGGGCCACCTGCCGGCCCCCGCCGGCAGCGACGGCAGCGAGGCCTGCAGCATCGCGTCGATGAATTCGGCGGGCCGCAAGCGGCCGTCCGGCTTGTACCACTGCACCGTCAGGTTCATGGCGCCCAGCACGCAGCGCTTGATGACCCGCGCATCGCCTTGCAACAGCCCTGCCGCCATGGCAGCCGTCACCGCGTCCTGCCACATCTCCTCGTAGCGATCGCTCAGCGACTTCACCGCCGCCCGGCTGGGCGCGGACAGGCTGCGCCATTCGTAGACCAGCGCATTCATGGCGTCGCCGCCCGCGCCATGCAGCATGCTCCACATATGCACGCGGAACAGCGCGGCCAGCCGGTCCGCCGGCGCCCGGTAGCGCGCCAGCGCGCGTTCGCCGTCGTCTATCACTTCCTGGATGCCGTTGTTCATGACCGCCACCAGGATCTCCTCCTTGCTGCGGAAATGATGGAACAGGCTGCCTGACTGCAAGCCCACCGCCCGCGCCAGCTCGCGCACGGTGGTGCGTTCATAGCCGTGCTTGCAGAACAGCTGCCCGGCCGTCAGGATCACCTCGCGCCGGCGTTCGGACTCCGAACCTTCGTCCCGCGCCTGAGGGGCCTCCCGGGTTTTCTGCATGTCCGGTCACAGCCTCTGGATGATGGTCGCCGTGGCCATGCCGTGGCCGATGCACATCAGCTGCATGCCCAGCTCGCCTTCGGTGGCTTCCAGCCCCGTCAGCATCTTGGCCATCAGCCCGGCGCCCGTCGCCCCCAAGGGGTGTCCATGCGCGATCGCCCCGCCCCAGGGATTGACGCGCGACAGGTTGGCGCCCAGTTCGCGCTGCCAGGCCAGCACCACGCTGGCGAAGGCTTCGTTGATCTCGATCCAGTCTATGTCTTCCAGGCTCAGGCCGGCGCGCGCCAGCGCCTGCCGCGCCGCCGGGATCACGCCCGTCAGTTGCAGCACCGGATCCGATCCCACCGCCACCCGCGCCAGGAAGCGCGCACGGGGCCGCAGGCCATCGGCCAGCGCGGCGTCGCGGTCGGCCAGCAGCACCGCGGACGCGCCGTCCGCCAACTGGCTGGCATTGGCCGCCGTGACGCCGCCCTGGCCAGGCGCCCGCAAGGCGGGCGCCATCGCCGCCATGCGGGCGGGGTCCGTCTTCTCGCGTATGCCTTCGTCGCGCCCGGCATCCGCCCGCGGCCCCGGCAGCAGCTCGGCGTGGCGGCCGGCCTGCGCGGCGCTCCAGGCGCGCGCATGGCTTTCGCGGGCCCATTCGTCCATCTCGGCCTGGGACAACTGCCAGCGCTCGGCGATCCGTTCCGCGCTTTCGATCTGGTGGATCAAGGGATAGCGTTCCAGCAACGCCGGGTTCAAGCCTTCGAAGCCGCGGAACTCGCCCTGCCCCAGCGTCACGTCCAGGAACATCGGCACCCGGCTCATGCTTTCCACGCCGCCCGCCACCACGTAGCGCATGTCACCCGCGGCAATGGCCTGTGCGCCGAAATGCACCGCCTGCTGGCTGGATCCGCACATGCGGTTCAGCGCCACGCCCGGCACGCTCTCGGGCAGGTCCGCCAGCATCGCGGCCAGCCTGCCGATGTTGGCGCCCTGTTCGCCCGCCTGGCTGACGCAGCCCGCGATCAGATCCTCGACCTGGCCACCGGGCAGCCCGGCCCGCGCCAGCAGGCCGCGCACCGTCTCGGCCAGCAGCGTGTCCGGCCGTGTGTCCGCCCACCATCCGCCGCGCCGCCCGAAGGGGGTGCGCACGGCCTCCACGATCACGGCTTCGTTCATGCCGTCGTCTCCTCAACGTAGAGCGCTTCGATCTCGTCCGCGTAGCTGCGGTAGATGCTGGCGCGCCTGACTTTCATGGTCGCGGTCACTTCGCCATCGTCGTGGTCCAGCTCCTTGGTCAACAGATGGAAGCGCTTGATCTGCGCCACTGGCGCCAGGCCTGCATTGGCGCGCGCGACCTCTTGCTGCACCAGTTCGCGCACCTGCGCGCATTCGGCCAACGAGCGGAAATGCGTGAAGGCGATGCGGTGCGACTCGGCCCACTTGCCCACCGTGTCGAACTCCAGCTGGATCAGCGCCGACACGTACTTCCTGCCATCCGCGATCACGATGCACTCCTTGACGTAGGGGCTGCCCTTGACCGCGTTCTCGATCTCGGAGGGCGTCAGGTTCTTGCCGCCCGCCGTGATCATGATGTCCTTCAGGCGATCCACAATGCGCACGCGTCCCGAGTCTTCGGCCACCACGTCGCCGGTGTACAGCCAGCCGTCGCGCACGGTGCTGGCGGTGGCTTCCGGGTTCTTGTAGTAGCCCTGGAACACCATGTCGCCTCGCACCAGCAGCTCGCCTGCGTCGCCCATGCGCCATTCCACGCCCAGGATGGGCTCGCCCACGGTGCCCACCTTCACGCGGTCCGGATGCTGGCCGAAGATCATGCCGGCGGACTCCGTCAACCCGTAGACCTCGATCAGCGGCACGCCCAGCGTGCGGAAGTAGCGCACCACGTCCGGCGAGATCGGCGCCGCGCCCGTCATGGCCACGCGCACCCGCCGCAGCCCGATGAAGTTCTGCAAGGCGCGCAGCACCAGCCAGTACCACAGCCAGCGCGTCCAGCGCTCGCGCAAGCTGTACTGGGTGGGCGACTTCTCCAGGAACGGTGTGCAGGCCGCCACGGCGCGCCGGTACAGCCATTGCTGCAGGCGCCCGGCCTCCTGCATCTTGATCGAAATGGCGGCGTGCAGTTTTTCCCAGATGCGTGGCACGCCCAGGAAGATCGTCGGCGCGACTTCGCGCAGGTCTTCCTGCACCGTGCGTATCGATTCGCCAAAATTCACCTGCGCGCCCAGGTAGATGGGCACGAAGGTGGACAGCATCTGTTCGGCCACGTGGCACAGCGGCAGGTAGGACAGGTGCACGCTGTTGCCGTCCATCGCCAGCCGCTCGGCGATGCCCGGCGCCACGCCGCGCATATTGCCGTAGCTCAGCATCGCGCCCTTGGGCTTGCCGGTGGAGCCGGAGGTATAGATCATGAGGCCGGTGTCATCCAGCCGCTGGCCGTCCAGCGCCGTGTTCAGCGCGGCGAGCTCGGCCGCCTCGCGCCGCGCGCCCTCGGCCTCGATCTCGGCGTAGGTCACGATGCGCGCGCGCTCGGCGGGCGCATAGGAGCGCAGGCCCTTGGTCTCCATCATGACGATGCGGCGCAAGAGCGGTAGCCGGTCCGCCACCTGCAGCACCTTGTCGGTCTGCTCCTGGTCCTCGCACACCACCAGTTCCACGTCCGCGTGTTCCAGCACGTAGCCCATTTCCTCGGCCGGGCTGGTGGAGTACACGCCCACCGCCACCGCGCCGACCGCGCCCGCGCCCATCTGGGTCAGCAGCCATTCCACGCGGTTCTCGGACACGATGGCGACCCGGCCGCCCGCGCTCAGTCCCAGTGCGCGCAGGCCCAGTCCCACGCGGCAGGCGCGGCTCCAGTATTCCGCCCAGCTCATGGGCTTCCAGATGCCGAAGTCCTTCTGCCGGATGGCGATGGCCGCAGGCTGGCGGCGGGCCTGCTCGCGCAGCATCTGCGGCAGCGTCAGGGCCGGCCACGCCTGCGCGGATGCGCCGGAGATATCCATGTGCTTGTCCGTCATGACAGCCAGCGCTTGCGGCGCTTGTAGTGCTTGATGTCGCGAAAGCCGCGGGCCTCGCCCGTGCCGCCCACGCCCAGATAGAACTCGCGCACGTCGGGATCCGCCGCCAGTTTTTCGGCGCTGCCGTCGATCACCACCTTGCCGGTCTCCATGATGTAGCCGTAGTGCGCCACCGCCAGCGCCACCGACGCGTTCTGCTCCACCAGCAGCATCGACACCCCTTGTTCATGGTTGATGCGGGCGATGATGGAGAAGATGTTCTCCACCAGCATCGGCGACAGGCCCAGCGAGGGCTCGTCCAGCAGCATCAGCCTGGGCTGCGCGATCAGCGCGCGGCCGATGGCCAGCATCTGCTGCTCGCCGCCCGACAGATAGCCCGCCAGGCCGCGGCGGCGCTCGAACAGGCGCGGAAAGTAGCCATAGACCAGATCGAAGTCGACCTTCGCCCCCGGCCTGCCCGTCAGGGCGTAGGTGGCGGCCACCAGGTTTTCCTCCACCGTCAGGTCCTCGAACACCCGGCGCCCTTCCATGACGTGCGCCAGCCCCGCTCGCACCAGGTTCTGCGGCCTGGCGCCCGCGGTGTCGCCGCCGTTGAACACGATCTGTCCGCGCACCAGCGCGCCATCCTCCAGGTCCAGCAGGCCGGACACGGCCTTCAGGGTGGTGGACTTGCCGGCGCCGTTGCTGCCCAGGAGCGCCACGATGCTGCCGGCGGGCACCGACAAGGACAAGCCGCGCAGCACCTGCACCGCCTTGTTGTAGACGACTTCGATATTGTTGATATCGAGCACCGCCGGGGCCGGCGGCGCGGCATGCGCGTCAGGTCCAGGGTTCACGGCCGCCTCACTTCAACACGATCCAGTCGGATGCCGGGACCATCTGCTTCTGCTTCACGTCAGCGCGGTAGATCCGGCCCACCGGGATCGAATTGCCCTTGATGGAAATCGGCACGCCGATCAGGCCGCCCGTGTCGAAATCCTTGATGCCGTCCAGCGCCGCCTTCATGTTGGCGCTGGTCAGCTCCTTGCCGGCGTCCAGCGTGCGCTTGGCGACCTCGGTGAACAGCATGGCGGCCAGGAAGCCCTGCATGTAGCCCGTGCTCTGGTACTGCGGACGCATCTCGCGGATCTTCTTCAGCATCGGCGCGTCAGCCGCCGTGTCGTAGTAGTAGCGGTACGGCATCACGCCCATGAAGCCTTCGGCATCCTCGCCCATCTGCATCACGGTCGAGTTGTCCATGGTCCAGAACGTGCCCATGTAGCGCGTCTTCAGGCCCATGCGCTTGCCCTGCCCCACGAACTCGGGAATCGGCGCCAGCACGTAGCCGTGGAAGATGGTGTAGTCCGGATCGGCGCGGCGCAGCTTGATGACCTCGGTCGACACGTCCACGCTGCCCGGCGGCGTCATGATCTCGGTCGCGACCTTCAGGCCCAGCTTTTCCGCCACCGCGCGCGAGCTGGCGATGGGATCGCGGCCGAACTCCGTGTCCGAATACACGAAAGCCACCTTGGCGCCGGGCTGTTCCTTGGCGATGTAGCGCAGCAGGATGCCGAACATTTCGGTGTAGTCGGGCCCCAGCATGAACTGGGCGGGATACTTGGCGGGATCGTTCAGCTCCGTGGCGAAGGACGCGCCGGTCATCAGGATGTCGCCCGTGCGGTTCAGCTCGGCATTGATGGTCTTGGAAAAGCCGGTGGAATCGCCATAGTAGAAATTCACCTTGTTCTGGCTGGTGATCTTCTTGAATGCAGCCACCGATGCGTCCACCTTGTAGGCCGTGTCTTCCGGCACGTAGCGCAGCTTGCGCCCCTTCACGCCGCCCTGGTCGTTGACGATCTTCACGTAGTCGGTGATGCCGGCATGGATGCCCTGCCCGGCGAAGGCGAACACTCCGCTCAGCGGGATGGAGCCGCCCAGCACCAGGTCCTCGGCCGCCTGCGCGGCGGGCGCCGCCGACAGGGCCGCCGCCAGGCCCAGGGGGGCCAACAACCTCGATAAACCGCTGCCGATCCGGATGCGCTTCATGGTTAGTCTCCTGAGGGTCTTATGGGTGGCCGCCGCCATGGCTAGGTACGGAAAGGCCAGAGGTGGAAGTAGCGGCGCACGCGCCGCCAGATTTCCGCGAGCCCGTGCGGCTCGAAGATCAGAAAGCCCACGATCAGCAGGCCGAAAACAATGGTGCGCACCGGCGAAATCAGGCGCAGCGCGTCGCCGCCCAGCGGCAGCCAGCCCACGATCAGCTTGAGCAGTTCCGGCACCATGGTCATGAAAATGGCGCCCAGGATGGAGCCCAGGATCGTGCCCATGCCGCCCACGATGATGGCGGCCAGGAAGAAGATCGACATGATCAGCGGGAAGCTCTCGGGCGTGACCACCCGGAAGAAATAGGCCCACATGCCGCCCGCCACGCCGGCGTAGAACGAGGACAGGCCGAACGACAGCAGCTTGTAGCGCAGCAGGCGTATGCCCAGCACCTCGGCGGAAATGTCGCGGTCGCGTATGGCGATGAAGGCGCGCCCGATGCGCGTGCGGAACAGGTTGGCCGCGCCCAGCACCATCAGCGCCGTCACCGGCACGATCAGCCAGTAGATCTTGAACGAGGTATCCAGGTCCACGCCCAGCATCCGCGCCGGCGGCACCTGCAGGCCGGTCGTGCCGCCCGTGAACTGCCAGTTGGCGAAGATGAAATGCGCGATGAACGACGCGGCAATGGTGGCAATGGCCAGGTACAGCCCCTTCACCCGCAAGGACGGAATGCCGACCAGCAGGCCGCCCAGCATCGCCACCAGCCCGCCGGCCACCAGATTGAGCAGCACCGGCGTGCCCAACCGCTGTTCCAGCACCGCGACCGTGTACGCGCCCAGTCCCATGAAGGCCGCCTGCCCCAGGCTGACCAGACCGGTATAGCCCGTAAGGATGTTCAGCCCGGTGGCGCTGGCGACGTTGATGGCCACCAGGCAGGCCAGATATAGCCAATAGGCGTCGGCCACGAAGGGAAACATGATCAGCGACGCGGCCAGCAAGGCCAGCCACGCCTTCTGCGTGCGGGTGTCGAACAGCGCTTCGTCCGCAAGATAAGTCTGCTTGGCAGTCGCGATGCGCATCGGTCAGAGCCTCTCGATTTCACGGGTGCCGAACAGGCCGTAGGGCCTGACCATCAGCACCACCACCAGCACGATGAAGGTGGCCAGCAATTTGTATTCGCCGCCCATGTAGGCGCCGGCCCAGGCTTCCAGCAGGCCGATGAACACGCCTCCCACCAGGGCGCCTGCCACGCTGTCCAGGCCGCCCACGATGACCACCACCAGCACCGACAGGCCGAACACGCCCATCGACGAGGATATGCCGCCGATCGCGCCCACGATCACGCCCGACACCGCGGCCAGCGCCCCCGCCGCCACCCAGGCCAGCGAGAACACGCGCGGCACGTTGATGCCCATGGCGTACGCCGCGCCCTGATCCGATGCCGTGGCGCGCAGCGCCACCCCGCCGCGCCAGTAGCGGAACACCACCAGCACCAGCAGCGCCAGCACCACCGCCACCCAAAAGCCGTAGAACACCTTGGGCGCGACGAAGGCCTCGCCTATCATCACCGGCGCACGCGGCATGAACTCCGGCAGGCGGCGCTGGTCGGCCGTCCAGATCAGCTCCACCGCGCCGACCAGGATCGACGCCAGGCCCACGGTGATCATGAACACCGAGATCGGCGCCTCGCCCAGCATGGGGCGGATGGTCAGCCGCTCGACCACCGCGCCCAGCGCGCCCGACACCACCACCGCGCCCACGATGGCCAGCCAGATCGGCCATTCCATGCCGGTGGCGAAGGCGTAGAACACGTAGGCGCCCAGCATCAGGAATTCGCCGATGGCAATGTTCACCACCCGGGTTGCCTTGTAGACGATGACGAAGGCCAGCGCCGCCAGCGCGTAGAGCCCGCCGCTGCCCAGTCCGGCCAGCGTGACTTCCAGGAAGAACAGCATGTCCATCAGGCCGCCTCCCGCAGGCGGCGGCGCAGATCGCCGACGTCGCCCGCGCCCAGGTAGGCCTGGATGACCTGCGGGTCCGCCTGCACCTGCGCGGGCGTGCCGTCGGCGATCACCTGGCCGAAGTTCAGCACCACCACATGGTCCGACAGGTCCATGACCATGCCCATGTCGTGCTCCACCATCAGCACCGTCACGCCCCACTCGGAACGCGCATCCAGGATGAAGCGCGCCATGTCGTCGGTCTCTTCGCGGTTCATGCCGGCCACCGGCTCGTCCAGCATCAGCACCTTGGGATTCATGGCCAGCGCGCGCGCCAGCTCCACGCGCTTCTGCAGGCCGTAGGACAGCGCGGCCACCGGCGCGTGGCGGATGTGATCGATTTCCAGGAAGTCGATGATGCGTTCTTCGATGTCGGCGCGCAGCGCCATTTCTTCGCGGCGCGCGCGGCCCAGATAGAACAAGGCGTCCAGCACGTTGGTGCGCAGATGCGCATGGCGGCCCAGCTTGATGTTGTCCAGCACGGTCATGCCGCGGAACAGCGCAATGTTCTGGAAGCTGCGCGCCAGGCCCAGCCGGGCGCGTTCGGGCGCCGCCACGCGCGTGATGTCGCGCCCCTGGAAGCGGATCTGCCCGGATGCCGGACGGTAGAAGCCGGAAATGGTGTTGAACAGCGAGGTCTTGCCCGCGCCGTTGGGGCCGATGACCGTGGTGATGGACCCGGGCGCCACGCGAAAGCCCACGCCCGTAAGCGCCTTGACCCCGCCGAACGCCAGCGTGACCCCATCCACCTCCAGCAAGGGAGTGCTGTCGGACTGATCCACCATTTGTCTCCTCGCCTTTATATGTGCGAAGTTTTTATCGACGTCGGTCTGGCGAACCCGCGAGGCAGGAGATGCAACGAACCTGTCTTTACCTACGCCAGTACAGCGCCGGAAAATCGTTCTATGCGTTACGCTAAGCGTGCTTAAAACAAAACCAAGCAAGCGCTCGGTTCAGACCATAGCATCGCGGTTTTTGGATCGACAGTTGGTACTTACCCGATAACGGAGACTCGCCATGACCCAAGGACACCCCGCCTTCCAGACGCTCTTTCTGGAAACCGACGGCGCGATCGCGACCGTGACGCTGAACCGCCCCGACGCCCTCAACGCCATCGACGTGGCCATGGCGCAGGACCTGCAACGGGCTGCGCAATGGCTGGAAACGCGCGACGAAATCCGCGCCGTGCTGCTGCGCGCAACCGGCAAGACCTTCTGCGCCGGCGGCGACATCAGCATGTTCACGGGCGAACTTGCCCAGGTGCGCGCCACGCTGCTGGACCTGTTCACGCCGCTGAACGACTTCATTGCGCGCATCGCCCGCATGGACAAGATCTGGCTCGCCCAAATCCACGGCATCGCCGCGGGCGCGGGCCTGTCGCTCGTGCTGGCCTGCGACCTGGCCATCGCCGACGCCGACGCCCGCTTCATGACGGCCTACCTCAAGCTTGGAGCGACCCCCGACGCCGGCATGACCCACGGCCTCACGCGGGTGCTGGGCGCCCGCCGCGCGCTGGACCTGCTATTGCGGCACGATGCGTTCTCCGCCAGCGACGCGCTGGCCTGGGGCATCGTCACGCGCACCGCGGCAGCGGGAGAACTCGCGCAGGCCGCGCAAGCCTACGCGCAGGAGATCGCCCGCCACGCGCCGCATGGCATCGCGGGCGCCAAGGATCTGCTGCGCTCGGCCGAACATGCCACGCTGGAAACCCAGCTGGCCGAGGAAACCGCGCGCTTTCTGGACAGCGCCTCGCGCGCGGACTTCGCGGAAGGCGTGCGGGCGTTCCGCGAAAAGCGGACGCCGCAGTTCAAGGGCGAATAGGCCCGAAGATACGTCTGGCGGCGGCTCCAGCCCGTCTCACCGCAGCCCGTTCCAGTCGGGCGCGCGCTTTTGCACGAAGGCGCTCAGGCCCTCGCGCGCCTCGGGCGTGGCCGCCGCGTTGCAGAACACCTCGACCGCCGTCGCCACCCTGCGCCGGTACTCGTTGTCGTTGCTGTAGACGAAAGCGCGCCGCCCCATGGCCAGGACTTGCGGCGGCTTGTCCGCCAGCGAGCGCGCCAGCAGGCGAGCCTGCTCCAGCAATTCTGCCGTGGGCGCGACGCGCGCCACCAACCCCAACCCGTGCGCCTCTTGCGCATCGAAGATGCGCCCGGTGAACAGCAGGTCGAACGCCCGGTGCTTGCCCACGACGCCCGGCAGATGCACGTAGTGGATCGCCGGCAAGACGCCGACATCGATTTCCGGATAGCCGAAAGTGGCGGTGTCTGCGGCCACCACCAGGTCGCTGGAAATGGCCACCGTCATGCCGCCGCCGCGCACCGCACCCGACACCACCGAGATCGAGGGCTTCGTCAGGTTGAATTGCGTGTCGTAGAGCTTGATGTACAGCTTGGACAACAGCGCATGAATCCGCGCCGGCGTGCTGTCCAGCAACTTCTTCATGTCCAGTCCAGCGCAGAAGCGCCCAGGCAAATCGCTGGCCAGCAGCACGGCGCGCACGGCGGGATCGGCATTGGCCCGTTCCAGCGCGGCGATCAGCGCGTCCAGCATGTCTTCGTCCAGCGCATTGGCGGGTGCATGGCACATATGGATTTCCGCAATCCGATCGCGAACTTCGTAGCGCAGGAATGTCATCTGTCTTCTCGCATTCAGGAATGGGTTTGCACGCTGCCCGACGCCAGCAGCGCTTCGATTTCAGCTTGCGCGTAGCCCAGTTCGGCCAGGACTTCGCGAGTGTGCTCACCCAGCACGGGCGCGGGCAGCGCGGCCTGGCGAGACTGGCGGCCGAACCGTATCGGCAGGCCGACGTTGCGGACCTCACCCAGCACCTTGTGCTGGCTCTTGACGATCAGTTCGCGCGCAGCGACCTGCGGATGTGCCAGCGCCTCGTCCAGCGTGTGGATGGCCGAACAAGCGATGCCCGCGGGCTTGAGCACATCCAGCCATTGCGCCACGCTGCGCGTCTGCATGCGCGCCTGGACCAGCGCGACCGTCTCGGCGAAATGGCGGACCCGGTCGGCGTTGGTCGCGAATTGGGGCGCATCGACATGGTCCTGCAGTCCCGCGACCGCGCAGAAGCGCTGCCATTGCGCATCGTTACCCACGCCCAGCATGATGTCTCCATCGGCCGCGCGAAATGCCTGATAGGGGCACATGGCCGGATGGCCCGTGCCCATGCGGCGCGGAATCTGGCCGGTGCGCCAGTAGTTCTGCGCCATGTACGACATCAGGCCGAGCGAGGTGTCCAATAGGGAAACGTCCAGATACTGTCCCTTGCCGGTCTGGCTGCGCTCCAGCAGCGCGGCCAGGATCCCGCTCAGCGCGAACGAGCCCGTGCCCAGGTCCACAGGCGAGAAGCTGGCGCGCGCGAAATTTCCATCAGGCTCGCCCATGGTGCTGATCATGCCGCTGAAGGCCTGCAGCATGACGTCATAGCCCGGCTCCTCGCCCATCGGGCCCTCGCGGCCATAGCCCGAGATCTCGCAATACACCAGACGGGGATTGAGGCCGCTGAGCGTCTCGTAATCCACGCCCAGGCGCGCGGCGGTCTTGCCGCCAAAGCCCTGCAGCACCACATCCGACTGTTGCGCGAGGCGGTGCACCACGGCGCGCCCTGCCGGCGTCTTGAGATCCACGGCCAGGCTGCGCTTGTTGTGGTTCACCGCCAGGAAAGTTGCGGATTGGCCGCCATCCTGCGGCAGCCAGGCGCGCGTATCGTCGCCCTTGCCCACGGGTTCGACCTTGATAACCCGCGCGCCCAGTTCGCCCAGATACTGGCCGCATAGCGGCCCGGCCAGCACCTTGCTCAGGTCCAGGACGGTGATGTTCTTCAACGGCGTCATGCGTGCTTCAGTTGACATGATTACTGCTCGCCCTTCAGGCCGATGGTTTGCGCGGCCAGGGTCCATTGCGCGGTTTCGCGCTTGAAGAACGCGTCCAGTTCGGCGGGAGCGACTCGGAAAGCCTCCGCGCCGCGCTCCTGCATCGCCTTGCGGTAGGCATCGCTCGCGACCACGCGGGCCACGGCCTCACGCAGCTTCTGCACCACGTCCGGCGGAGTGCCCGCGGGAGTCTGCAGGGAGAACCAGAACTTGAGATCCAGGCTGGGATAGCCCGCTTCCTTCAGCGTGGGCACTTCCGGCAGCAAGGGCGAACGCTCGGCGGCGGTAATCGCCAGGGCCCTCAGCCGGCCGCCTTGCACCTGGCCGAGGCTGGTCGACATGCTGTCGAACAGGAAATCGACCTGCCCGCCGATGACGTCGGTCACGGCGTTCGCGCTGCCCTTGTAAGCCACGCCCACGGCCTGAAAGCCCGCAAGCTGCTGCAACGACGCGCCATAGACGTGCGGCGAACTGCCGGGACCGAAGGTGGCATAGCTGAGCCCGTTCTTCATGTCGCGGCCGCGCTGGACCAGCTCGGCCAAGGTCTTGACCGGCGTGCGCTCGGGATTGACCACCAGCAGATTGGGCATGGCGCCCGTCGTGCCAATCGGCACATAGTCCTGCAGCGGAGCCATCTTCGCGCTCGGGTACATCAGCGGATTGATGGCCTGCATGGCCACCGTGTTGTGCATCAGCGTGTAGCCATCCGCGGGGCCGTTCAGCACGCTCTGGTAGCCGACATTGCCGCTGGCGCCCGGCTTGTTCTGCACGATGACCTGCTGCCCCAACTCGCGCGCCAGAGGCTCGGCCACCAGACGCGCGATGAAATCAGTCGGACCGCCGGCCGAAAACGGCACGACCAGCGTAATGGGCTTGGCAGGCCAGGTATCGGCCAACGCCGGGCCAGACAACCCCGCCGCAACCGCGCAAGCGGCAAGAAATCTTTGGAACGCCATGATGTCTCCGTTGTGTTCTTAGAGGGATGGCGTCCATTATGCGAAGCGTCTTGATATATTAGAAATACCGTTTAAATATGCAGGCCATAATAATTTTGTGATGGCCCGCCTGCACGAGGTTCACGCATGTCGATGTCCATCCGCGCGATGCAATGCTTTGTCGCCGTGGTTTCCACCGGATCGATCAGCCGCGCCGCCTCCGCGCTTCATGTCGCGCAACCCGCGCTAAGCCTGCTGATACGCAATCTGGAAGAGGATCTGGGCGTGGTGCTGCTGCATCGCAGCGCCCGCGGGGTCACCCCGACCGCCGCGGGATCGCGCATGCTGGCGCACGCGCGCGAGATTCTCGGCCGCATCGACGCAGCGCGTGCCGACGTGCGCGAAGACCTCAGCGCACCGCGCGGGACCGTCTCGCTGGCCATGTCCATGTCCATGGCCAAGCTGCTCACCGTGCCGCTCCTGCGCTTTTCCCTGGAACACTGGCCCGGCGTCTACCTGAAGATCATCGAGTCCAGCACCGGGTACATCCCGGGCTTCGTCAGTTCCGGCCATGCCGACCTGGGACTGACCTTCAGCGACGACGCCTCGGTCGACCTGCGCTTCCAGCATCTGATAGATGAAGAACTGGTCGTGGTTTCGCCGCCGTCGGCCAAGCCGCGCAAAAAGCCGGCCCTAGCCGCGCTACATGCGCTGCCGGTCATGGATCTGCACGCGCTCGCCGAATTGCCGCTGGTATTGCCCGGCAGCCAGCACAGCCTGCGCCGCCTGCTGGACCACTATCAGCAACAGGAGCGCGCCGAATTCCGCGTCATTGCCGAGGCCAACGCCATTCCGCAACTGATCGAACTGGCGCAGGCTGGCATCGCGCACACCATCCTGTCTTACGCGGCGGTGCACCAGGAAGCCGCGCGCGGCGAGGTCATCCTGCACCGCATCGTCAAGCCGCGCCTGGCGCGGCCGGTGTTCCTGTGCAGGTCCGATGTCCTGCCATTGTCCATGGCCGCGTCCGCCGTGGCCGACCGGGTCAGCCGCATCATCACGGACTCCCGGCCTGGCGATGCTCCCGCCCGGGCCAGGCTCAGATGACGCGTTTTTCCACCGCCTGCGCCCAGCGCCGCGCCACTACCGGCGAAGTCGCGCAGGTCGCGGACTCGGTCACCACGCGCACCGCGCGTTCCAGCAGCTGGATATCGGCCTCGTGCTGGCGGGCCACATGCGGATCCTCGAAGAAGATCACGCGCTGGCATTGGTGTTCCAGCACCAGCTCCGCGATCTGGGCGTCGCCGCCCAGCGGCCCGCTCAGGTAGCGGTGCACCCAGGGCGTGTCCTTGGGCCAGCCGCGCGACCAGGCCAGGTCGTTCAAGCGGCCGCCGGTGGTGCCAGTCGCCACGCGTCGCGCAAACCGCGACAGCACGTCGAAATGCTCGCTGGCGAACGCCACCATCTCGTCCTTGAGCGCATCGTGGGCGATCAGCGCCACGGTCTGGCCGGTGAAGTTGAAATGGCGCGACGCCGAGACATCCGGCGGCAGGCCGGCATGGACGCGTTCGACTTCCATCCATTCGATGGCGCCCGCGAGCGTCGAAATGAACGGACGGCCATGCGTGATGCACTGACGCTTGAGCGCCAGCGCCTCCGGAAAAATCGACGATGGGTCGACGGGATCGATCAGGTAGATCGCGCCGTCGAACGGCGCCTGCCCGTCGCGCCCTTCCGTCACCCGGGCCACCAGCTTCATCAAGCCGCCCTCACGGCCGTAGGGATAGCGGATCAGCCCGCCGTAGCCCTGCAGCATGCCCTCGCGCACGATCGCATCGTGGGTGCGGCCGACGGTATGCAGTTGCACCCCCAGCTCGCGTATCGTGCCCGAACAGGCGCGCAGCCAGGTAAACAGCGCGGCATCGGGAGTTTCGTGGTGCAGCCGGTTGGCGGCCAGGCCAAAGCGCAATTGGGCAGCGGGCATCGGTGGACTCAGGGAGGTTGGGACGACAGGAAGATCCTTGATGATACCGTGGCGGACATGGCCGCGGCGGGTTCGGCCGCATCTGCAGCGCTCCAAAACAAAAACGCTCCCCGCAGGGAGCGTTTTCGACTCAGCGATCAATCCGCCTCATCGATCCAGGCCATCTGGATGGCCTCCAGAATCTTTTCACCGCAATGCGCGGGGTCGTCGTTGAAGCCGGGCAAGGCCAGGACCCACTCGCGCAGTTGCACGAAGCGCAGCGTCTTGGGATCCTCGTCAGGGTGCGCGTCGAGCAGCGCTTCGGCGATCTGGTAAGTGTCGGTCCACTTCATCAATGGCCCTCTTTGGCGTGGTTGATGGTGTACTTGGGAATCTCGACCGTCAGGTCGGCGTCCGTCACCAGCGCCTGGCAGGACAGGCGCGAGGTCGGGGTCAGGCCCCAGGCCTTGTCCAGCAGATCCTCTTCGTCGTCGGTGGCGTCTTCCAGCGAAGAGTAGCCCTGCTTGACCACCACGTGACAGGTGGTGCACGCACACGAGAGTTCGCAGGCGTGTTCGATGTCGATGTGGTTGTCCAGCAGCACGCGGCAGATCGACACGCCCTTGGGCGCGTCTTCGATCACGGCGCCTTCCGGGCAGTAGTCGGGATGAGGCAATACAGTCAGTTTCGGCATAGCGTGTTATCAGGCAATCTCATCAAGTTTGCGGCCCGCCAGCGCGGCACGGATGCTGCGGTCCATGCGGCGCGCGGCGAAGTCGTCGGTCGCGGCCGACAGGGCCTGGACCGCGTCCTTCACCGTGTCCACGTCCTGGGCGTCCTGGGCGGCGATGGCGGCCTGCAAGCATTCGTCCACGCGCTTGCGTTCCTCGGCGTCCAGCAGGTCGCCGTCGACGGCCAGCGCGGCCTGCACGGATTCGACCAGTTGGCGCGCGTCCACCTGTTGCTCGCGCAGCATGCGGGCGCGGGCATCGGTATCGGCTTGCGCCACGCTGTCGGCCAGCATCTGCGCGATTTCATCGTCGGAGAGGCCGTAGGACGGCTTGACCGACACCATGGCCTCGACGCCCTTGCTCTGCTCGCGCGCCGTCACGCTCAGCAGCCCGTCGGCGTCCACCTGGAAGGTCACGCGGATGCGCGCGGCGCCCGCCACCATGGGCGGAATGCCGCGCAGCTCGAAGCGGGCCAGCGAGCGCGAATCGGCAACCAGATCGCGTTCGCCCTGCACCACGTGGATGCTCATGGCGGTCTGGCCATCCTTGAAAGTGGTGAATTCCTGCGCGCGCGCCACGGGGATGGTGCTGTTGCGCGGAATGATGCGCTCCACCAGGCCGCCCATGGTTTCCAGGCCCAGCGACAGCGGGATCACGTCCAGCAGCAACCAGTCCTCGCCGGGAGCGCGGTTGCCCGCCAGCAGATTGGCCTGCAAGGCGGCGCCCAGCGCCACCACCTGGTCAGGGTCCAGATCCGTCAGCGGCTGCGTGCCGAACAGCTTGCCCACGGCCGCGCGCACGACCGGCATGCGCGTGGCGCCGCCGACCATCACCACGCCGCGCACATCGGCCGGCGCCAGCGAGGCGTCGCGCAAGGCGCGGCGCGCGCAGTCGAGCGTGCGGACGATCAGGGGTTGGGCCAATGCTTCGAAGGCCGCCCGCGTCAGGCTCGTGTCCACGGTCCTGCCGTCGGACAATGCCAGCTTCAAGCTGGCTTCATCGGCATCCGACAAGGCTTCGCGCGCGGCGCGCGCCGCCATCAGCAGGCGGCGGCGATCCGCCGGCGCAAACTCGCCGGCGGCAAGCCCGGCCACCACATGATCGACGATCAAGGCATCGAAGTCGTCGCCGCCCAGCGCGGTATCGCCGCCGGTGGCGATGACTTCGAACACGCCCTGCGTCAGGCGCAGAATGGAAATATCGAAAGTGCCGCCGCCCAGGTCGTACACGGCGTACACGCCTTCGGCGGCATTATCCAGGCCGTAGGCGATGGCCGCGGCCGTGGGTTCATTCAGCAGGCGCAGCACGTTCAGCCCAGCCAGACGGGCGGCGTCGCGCGTGGCCTGGCGTTGGGCGTCGTCGAAATAAGCGGGCACGGTGATGACGGCGCCGACCAGATCGTCGCCCAGCACGTCTTCGGCGCGCTGGCGCAGGACCGCAAGGATCTGCGCCGATACTTCGACCGGGCTCAGGTCGCCCTGGACGGTACGGATGCGCACCATGCCGGGCGCGTCCACGAATTCATAAGGCGCGCGGCTGGCGCGCGCCTCTTCCAGCGAACGGCCCATGAAACGCTTGACCGAAACAACGGTGTTCAGCGGATCCTCGGCCTGCTGCGCGAGCGGCTCGCGGCCCGTGGTGACCTTGCCGCCCGCGAAATAGCGCACGGCGGAGGGCAGCAAGGCGTGGCCCTGCGCATCGGTCAGCACTTCGGCGACGCTGCTGCGCACCGCGGCGACCAGGGAATTGGTGGTGCCCAGGTCGATCCCGACCGCCAGCTTGCGCTGGTGCGGCGCGGGCGATTCGCCAGGCTCTGATATCTGCAATAAGGCCATGATTCTGCTTTTATGGTCAGTAGGCGGCGCTGTGCCGGCGCCCTTGTCGCGGACGCCCCAGCGCGCCCTGGGCTATGCGGCGGGCTGGGCGTGCGCCAGTTCTTCCGCCAGCTTCTCCACGAACATCCATTCCCGCACCTTGAGCCCGGCCGCCGCGTAATCGCGATCCTGGTCCAGCAGGCGGGCCAGCGTGGCGCGCATGACGGCGCGCGCCTGCTCCAACTCAGCCTGCAAGTCCGCCAGGGCGCGGGCGTCGTCGCGCGCGTCGTCCAGCATCTCGCGCCAGGTCATCTGCTGCATCAGGAACTCGGGGTCCATGGCCGTGTTGCTCTCGGTCTGCAGATCCACGCCAGCCTGCTCGCACAGGTAACGCGCCCGCAGCAAGGGATCGCGCAACAGGCGGTAGGCCTCGTTGGCGCGAGCCGCCCACTGCATGGCCACGCGGCGTTCCGCGGGGCTGGCAGTGGCGTAGCGGTCGGGATGGACCTGCGCGGCGACGGCGCGCCACGCGGATTCAAGCGCCTGGGCGTCCAGATCGAAGCGCGCCGGCAAGCCAAACAGGCCGAAGTGATCGTCTCCAGCCAAGACTTACACCGTGAACGACTCGCCGCAGCCGCAGGTCGCCTTTTCGTTGGGGTTGCGGAACTTGAAGCCTTCGTTCAGGCCTTCCCGGGCGTAGTCGAGTTCGGTGCCATCCAGGTAGGACAGGCTTTTCGGGTCGATGAAGACCTTCACGCCGAAGCTTTCGAACACCACGTCTTCCGGCGCCACGTCGTCCACGTACTCGAGCTTGTAGGCCATGCCGGAGCAGCCCGTGGTCCTAACGCCGAGCCGCAAGCCGATACCCTTTCCGCGCTTCTGCAAGTAGCGGCCGATATGGGTGGCAGCCTGTTGGGTCAGGGTAACGGACATGATCAGCTCGCCACAGCTTCGGCCGGGACCGAGTGCTTTTCTTTGTAGTTCTGCACCGCGGCCTTGATCGCGTCTTCGGCCAGGATGGAACAGTGGACTTTCACGGGCGGCAGGGCAAATTCTTCGGCGATCTGCGTGTTGCGGATGTTCATCGCTTCGTCCAGGGTCTTGCCCTTGACCCATTCGGTCACGAGCGAGCTGGAAGCGATGGCCGAACCGCAGCCGTAGGTCTTGAAGCGCGCGTCTTCGATCACGCCGGCTTCGTTCACCTTGATCTGCAGCTTCATCACGTCGCCACAGGCGGGCGCGCCGACCATGCCGGTGCCGACCGACTCGTCCGACTTGTCGAACGAACCGACGTTGCGCGGGTTTTCGTAGTGATCCAGAACTTTGGTGCTGTAAGACATGTTAATTCTCCACGAATTTCTAGGCGCGGGCGCTTAGTGCGCAGCCCACTGCACGGTGTTCAAGTCGATGCCTTCCTTGGCCATTTCCCACAGCGGCGACATATCGCGCAGCTTGCCGACGCGGCTCTTGAGCAACTCGATGGCGTAGTCCACTTCCTTTTCGGTCGTGAAACGGCCCAGCGTGAAGCGGATCGAGCTGTGCGCCAGTTCATCGTTGCGGCCCAGGGCGCGCAACACGTAGGACGGTTCCAGGCTGGCCGAGGTGCAGGCCGAGCCGCTGGAGACGGCAAGTTCCTTGATCGCCATGATCAGGGACTCACCTTCGACATAGTTGAAGCTGACATTCAGGTTGTGCGGGACGCGTTGGTCCATGTCGCCGTTGAGGTAGACCTCTTCGATCTGCGACAGGCCAGCCCACAGGCGATCGCGCAGCATGCGGATGCGCTCGTTCTCGGTGCCCATTTCCTCGCGGGCCAGGCGGAAGGCTTCGCCCATGCCGACGATCTGGTGCGTGGCCAGCGTGCCCGAGCGGAAACCGCGCTCATGGCCGCCGCCGTGCATCTGCGCTTCGATGCGGATGCGCGGCTTGCGGCGCACGTACAGCGCGCCGATGCCCTTGGGGCCGTAGGTCTTGTGGGCGGAGAACGACATCAGGTCGACCTTGAGCTTTTGCAGGTCGATTTCCACCTTGCCGGTCGCCTGGGCGGCGTCCACGTGGAAGATGATGCCCTTCTCGCGGCAGATCTCGCCCAGCGTTTCCACGTCCTGGATCACGCCGATCTCGTTGTTCACCATCATCACCGACACCAGCACGGTGTCGGGGCGCAGCGCGGCCTTGAAGGTGTCCAGGTCGATCAGGCCGTTGTCCTTGACGTCCAGGTAGGTCACTTCAAAGCCCTGGCGCTCGAGTTCGCGACAGGTGTCCAGCACGGCCTTGTGCTCGGTCTTGACGGTGACGATGTGCTTGCCGCGTTCCGAGTAGAAGTTGGCGGCGCCCTTGATCGCCAGGTTGTTGGATTCGGTGGCGCCGGAGGTCCAGACGATTTCGCGCGGATCGGCGTTCACCAGCTTGGCGACTTCTTCGCGGGCGCGCTCGACGGCTTCTTCGGACTCCCAGCCAAACGCGTGGCTGCGGGACGCCGGGTTGCCGAAGTTTTCGTACAGCCAGGGCACCATCTTGTCCACGACGCGGGGGTCAACGGGCGTCGTGGCGGAATAATCCAGATAGATCGGACGGGTGGTCATTTCTACAACTCCTGATACTGCTTATACGGTGGCGTTGGCAGCGACGGTCGCGGCCGGGGCGTTGGCGGCACTTGCGGCGCCCCCCACCCGGTTCACACGCACCGCGCAAGCCTGCGCTTGATTGTTGGCTTCCTGCAATTGGCGCACGCGCTGCTGATCGACCAGATCTTGCAGGGACACCGAATCCAGGTAATCCACCATCTTGCGATTCAACGTAGCCCAGAGTTCGTGCGTCATGCACTTGCCCGGCTTGCCGTCGTTGCCGCTCGTACAGTCCCGCTTGCCGCCGCAGCTGGTGGCGTCCAGGGGTTCGTCGACGGCGAAGATGATATCGGCAACGGTAACGTTACGGGCCAGACGCGCGAGCGAATAGCCGCCGCCGGGACCGCGCACGCTGTCCACGAGTTCGTGGCGACGCAATTTCCCGAACAGCTGTTCCAGATAGGACAGCGAGATATTCTGACGCTGGCTGATGGCCGCAAGAGTGACCGGACCGCTATGCTGCCGCATAGCCAGATCGATCATGGCAGTCACGGCGAAACGCCCCTTGGTAGTTAGCCGCATGGTAGGTTCCCTGTGATTCGGCAATGGCCGCAGGCGAATCCAGCGGTCAATACCCGAGTAATTGGCTCAAGTATAGCCTATTCCCGACTAATTTGGTATGACTCCCGGCTAGAAAAAACCGCGCATTCGCGCGGTTTTTCACTGCCAAGCACCTCCGAGAACCGCCCGGCGGGCAGCCCTGCAGAAAAAGCGGATCACGCCGCCTGGTACTGGGTCGCGCGCTTGCGCACCAGCTCAAGCACACCCTGACAGGCGTCTTCCAGGTAGTCCAGAACCTTGCCGAAACCGTCGGCGCCGCCATAGTACGGATCAGGCACGGTGGCCTCTTCGAACTCGTTGGCAAAGCGCATCAGCAGCATCAGCTTGTGCTGGTAGGCCTTGGGGCACTGCTGCTGCATGGCGGACAGATTGTCCCAGTCCATGGCGAGGATCAGGTCGAAATCGCGGAAATCTTCCGCGGTAACCTGACGCGCTTCGCAGTGCGTGATCTCGTAGCCGCGCTTGCGCGCTGCGGCCTGCGCCCGGGCATCAGGCGCCTCGCCGATGTGAAACGCGTGCGTGCCCGCGGAGTCGATGCGAACCACATCGCCCAAACCCGCGTCGTTCACCAAATGGCGAAACACGCCCTCTGCGCTCGGCGAGCGACAGATATTGCCCATGCAAACGAAAAGTACCTTGGTCATCATGGAAGTAAGTGTGCGGGAAAACCCGAGATAAGGCAAGCTTTTTTTGCGTCTGCGCGAATCATGTCCGGCAAATACGACCCCAATATTTATCCAAATAAATCAATTACTTATACATAAATCCGGATCCAGCTTATGAACACTGAACCCGGATATTGGAGCGGATCTTGGCAGCTTGATTGCAACGCAGCAGATTTTGGCTCTATTCAGCACCTTGTCAGCAAAACGAAACGTTTTGATACTTGATTCGACCCTACACCGCCCCATCCAGCAGCACGCGCTGCTTCAGCGCGGTCAGGGCGTCGCGCGCCGCGGCGGCCTGCTCGAACTCCAGGTTCCGGGCGTGGTCCATCATCAGCTTCTCGAGGCGCTTGATCTCGCGGGCCAGGGCCTTTTCGTCCTTCAGGAACTCGGCCGGAACCGCCGCTTCGAGCGCGTCGTGCTGGGTCGGCGCCACGACGCCATCGATCAGTTCGCGCACTGCCTTCTGCACGCCGCGGGCGGTAATGCCGTGGTCGGCGTTGAATTTCAGCTGCTTGGCGCGCCGCCTCTCGGTTTCCTCCATGGCGCGCTGCATCGAATCGGTGATGCGGTCCGCATAGAGGATGGCGTGGCCATTCAGGTTGCGCGCCGCGCGCCCGATGGTCTGGATCAGGCTGCGCTCCGAGCGCAGGAAACCTTCCTTGTCGGCGTCCAGGATTGCGACCAGCGAAACTTCGGGGATATCCAGGCCCTCTCGCAGCAGGTTGATCCCCACCAGCACATCGAAGGTACCCAGCCGCAGGTCGCGGATGATTTCCACGCGTTCCACGGTGTCGATATCCGAGTGCAGGTAGCGTACACGCACGCCATGCTCGGCAAGGAAGTCCGTCAGATCTTCTGACATGCGCTTGGTCAGCGTGGTGACCAGCACGCGCTCAGCTTGCGCCACGCGCGCCTTGATCTGCCCGAGGAGGTCATCGACCTGGGTCCGGGCCGGCAGGACCTCGACCAGCGGATCGACCAGCCCGGTAGGCCGCACCACTTGCTCCACGACGTTGTCGGTGTGCTCTTTCTCGTAGGCGGCCGGCGTGGCCGACACGAACACGCACTGGCGCATCCGAGCCTCGAATTCCTCGAGTTTCAGCGGCCGGTTGTCCAGCGCCGACGGCAGGCGGAAACCGTACTGCACCAACGTTTCCTTGCGCGCGCGGTCACCCCGGTACATGCCGCCCAGCTGGCCGATGGTGACGTGGCTTTCGTCGATGAACATGAGCGCATCGGACGGCAGGTAATCGATGAGGGTGGGCGGCGGTTCGCCTGGCGCCGCGCCTGAAAGGTGGCGGGAGTAGTTTTCGATGCCCTTGCAGAAGCCCAGCTCCTGCAGCATTTCCAGGTCGAAGCGGGTGCGCTGCTCCAGCCGCTGGGCCTCGACCAGATGGCCGTCGTCGACGAAGCGCTTGACGCGCTCGCGCAGCTCTTCCTTGATGGTCTCGATGGCGCGCAGCACGGTATCGCGCGGCGTAACGTAGTGCGAACCGGGATAGACGGTGAAGCGCGGCAGCTTCTGGCGGATGCGGCCGGTCAGGGGATCGAACAGCTCGAGGCTTTCGATTTCGTCGTCGAACAGCGTCAGGCGCAACGCCAGTTCCGGGCTTTCCGCCGGGAAGATGTCGATGGTCTCGCCACGCACCCGGAAAACGCCGCGAGTGAACTCGGCGTCGTTGCGGGTGTACTGCATGGCGACCAGGCGGGCCAGGATCTCGCGGCGCGAGATCTGGTCGCCGGCGCGCAGGATCAGCACCATGGCGTGGTAGTCGCCCGGGTTGCCGATACCGTAGATGCAGGAGACGGTGCCCACGATGATGGTGTCGCGGCGCTCCAGCAGGCTCTTGGTCGCCGACAGCCGCATCTGCTCTATGTGTTCATTGATGGACGAATCCTTTTCGATGAACAGGTCGCGCGTCGGGACGTAGGCCTCGGGCTGGTAATAGTCGTAATACGAAACGAAGTACTCGACGGCGTTCTTCGGAAAGAACTCCCGCATCTCGGCATACAACTGGGCGGCCAGCGTCTTATTGGGGGCCAGCACCAGCGCCGGCCGCCCCATGCGGGCGATGACGTTGGCCATGGTGTAGGTCTTGCCGGAGCCCGTCACGCCCAGCAGGGTCTGGAACATCAGGCCGTCCTCGACCCCCTGCGTCAGCCCCTCGATGGCGGAGGGCTGATCGCCGGCCGGCGGATAGGGCTGGTACAGGTGAAACGGACTGCCCGGGAAATCGATGAATCCGGGGCCTGGCGCGGACGGATCCGCCACGGCCGGTGCCGCCGCGGGATCGGCCGTCAGGTTCGCTGCGGCCCCCGCCGTAATCGGGTCTATTGCGCTCTTAGGCATGCTAGACTCTTCCAGGGTAAACCCCTCATTATCCACAGCAGCCCGTACTGCGTCCACCCACCTCATCAGACTCCCATGAGCACCCTTTTCGATTCCGTCGAACTCGCCCCGCGCGACCCCATTCTTGGCCTGAACGAACAATACAACGCTGATACGCGTCCCGGTAAGGTGAATCTGGGCGTGGGCGTGTACTACGACGATCAGGGTCGCATTCCCCTGCTGGGCGCGGTTCGCAAGGCTGAAGCCGCCCGCATCGAGGCCGCCGCCGCCCGCGGCTACCTACCGATCGAAGGCATCGCCGGTTACAACACCGGTGCGCAAGCCCTGCTGCTGGGCAAGGACTCCGCGCTGGCCGCCGCCGGCCGCGTGCTGACCACCCAGGCCCTGGGCGGCACCGGCGCGCTGAAGATCGGCGCCGATTTCCTGCGCCAGCTGCTGCCGGCCTCCAAGGTCCTGATCAGCGATCCCAGCTGGGAAAACCACCGCGCCCTGTTTGAGCGCGCCGGTTTCGAGGTCGGCACCTATTCGTACTACGACGCCGCCACCCGCGGCCTGAACTTCGAAGCCATGCTGGCCGACCTGAAGGCCGCGCCGGCCAAGACTGTCGTCGTGCTGCATGCATGCTGCCACAACCCGACCGGCGTGGACCCCACCGTCGACCAGTGGAAGCAAATCGCCGCCGTCGTCAAGGAAAACAATCTGGTCCCGTTCCTGGACATCGCCTACCAGGGCTTCGGCGACGGCCTGACCGAAGACGCTTCGGTCGTGCGCATGTTCGCCGACCTGGACCTGACCATGTTCATCAGCTCCTCGTTCTCGAAGTCGTTCTCGCTGTACGGCGAACGCGTCGGCGCGCTGACGGTCGTGGCCGGCAGCAAGGACGAAGCCACCCGCGTGCTGAGCCAGCTCAAGCGCGTGATCCGCACCAACTACTCCAACCCGCCCACCCACGGCGGCACGGTGGTGTCGACGGTCCTGAACACGCCCGAACTCTTCGCCATGTGGGAAGAAGAACTCGCCGGCATGCGCGACCGCATCCGCCTGATGCGCAAGCAGCTGGTCGACAAGATCAAGGAACACGGCGGCAAGCAGGACTTCAGCTTCGTGCTGCAGCAGCGCGGCATGTTCTCGTACTCGGGCCTGACCGCCGCGCAAGTGGATCGCCTGCGCGAAGAGCATGGCGTCTACGCCGTGTCCAGCGGCCGCATCTGCGTCGCCGCGCTGAACAGCGGCAACATCGACCAGGTCGCCAAGGGCATCGCGGCAGTGCTGTAAAGCCACTTGCCGCGCATAGGCCCTTCCGGGCCTGCCGCCAGGAACGGGACCTTCGGGTCCCGTTTTTCTTTTGGTGCGAGCCGGCTTTTTCTTTCGGCGCGGGCCGGCTTGCTTTTTTGCGCTACGTCCCCCAGAATGGCGCTGTATATATGTACAGTCCGCTAGCACCGGATCATCGCCATGGCCAGCAAACTCACTGATCGCCAACAACAAATCCTGGACCTCATCAGGCAAACCGTCGCGCGCACCGGCTTTCCGCCGACCCGCGCCGAGATTGCCCTGGCGCTGGGTTTCCGTTCCCCCAATGCGGCGGAAGATCACCTCAAGGCGCTGGCTCGCAAGGGCGCCATCGAATTGACGGCCGGCGCCTCCCGCGGCATCCGCCTGAAGGACAACTCCCCTGCCCCCACGCAAAGCTCGCTGCCCATGCCGGGCCTGGCGCAGTTGCTGCTGCCGCTGGTCGGCCGCGTGGCTGCGGGCAGCCCCATCCTGGCCGCCGAGCACGTCGAACGCGAGGTCGGCGTCGACCCCAACCTGTTCGCCCAGACGCCCGACTACCTGCTCAAGGTGCGCGGCATGAGCATGCGCGACGCCGGCATACTGGAAGGCGACCTGCTCGCCGTCAAGAAAGCCTCGGAAGCTCGCAACGGCCAGATCGTGGTGGCCCGCCTGGGCGACGATGTCACGGTCAAGCGCTTGCAGCGCCAGAACGGCCACATCGAGCTCCTGCCCGAAAATCCCGACTTCGAACCCATCGTGGTCGAAGCCGGCCAGGATTTCGCGCTGGAAGGCATCGCGGTGGGCCTGATCCGCACGCACGCATTGCACTAGAAACCTGCGGCGCCGGCCTTCCGCCCGCAGCATAAAAAAACCCCGCCAAAAAGATTGGCGGGGTTTTTTGTTGGAAGCCCGATCCTGGAGAAACGCCCCGTACCGGCGGCGTCCTCCGGGCATGCATCAGTGCTTGAGCACCGGATCGGTCGAACCAGGCTCAGCGGGCTTGGCCACCAGGGGCTCCTTGACCGCTTCTTCCTCGGCCAGGGGTTCCGGCAGACGTTCCAGAGCCAGTTCCAACACCTTGTCGATCCAGCGCACCGGCACGATCTCAAGGTGGTTCTTGACGTTGTCCGGAATCTCCGCCAAATCCTTGACGTTTTCTTCCGGGATCAAGACCGTCTTGATGCCGCCACGGTGAGCAGCCAGCAGCTTTTCCTTCAGGCCGCCGATAGGCAGGACTTCGCCGCGCAGCGTGATCTCGCCGGTCATGGCGACATCGGCGCGCACCGGGATGCGCGACAAGGCCGACACCATGGCCGTGGTGATCGCGATACCCGCGGACGGACCGTCCTTGGGCGTCGCGCCTTCCGGCACGTGCACGTGCATGTCGTGCTTCTCGAAGACGCTGTCGGCAAAGCCCAGGCGGCGGGCACGGGAACGCACCACCGTGCGGGCCGCCTCGACCGACTCCTTCATCACGTCGCCCAGCGAACCGGTGCGTTGGATGACGCCCTTGCCCGGCATGTCCGCGACTTCGATCGTCAGCAGGTCGCCGCCGACTTCCGTCCAGGCCAGGCCCGTGACCTGACCAATCTGGTTTTCCTTTTCGGCCATGCCGAAGGCGTAGCGGCGCACGCCCAGGAAATCGCTCAGGTTGTCGCCCGTGACGTTCACCGGCGTGACCTCGGCGGTCTTGCCTTCGGCCTTGGCGCGGTCGCTCTGGGTCAGCAATTGCTTGATGACCTTGCGGCAGATCTTGCCCACTTCGCGTTCGAGCGCACGCACACCGGCTTCGCGGGTGTAGTAGCGGACGATGTCGCGCAGCGCGCTGTCGTCGACCGTGAGTTCGCTATCCTTCACGCCGTTGTTCTTCATCAGCTTGGGCAGCAGATGGTCGCGGGCGATGTGGATCTTCTCTTCCTCGGTGTAACCCGACAGGCGGATCACTTCCATGCGGTCCAGCAGGGCCGGCGGAATGTTCAGCGTGTTGCTGGTGGCCACGAACATGACGTCGGACAGGTCGAAGTCGACTTCGATGTAGTGGTCCTGGAACGTATGGTTCTGTTCCGGGTCCAGCACCTCGAGCAACGCCGACGAGGGATCGCCGCGGAAATCCATGCCCAGCTTGTCGATTTCATCGAGCAGGAACAAGGGGTTGCGCACGCCGACTTTCGACATGTTCTGGACGATCTTGCCGGGCATGGAGCCGATGTACGTGCGGCGATGGCCGCGGATCTCGGCTTCGTCGCGCACGCCGCCCAGCGCCATGCGCACGAACTTGCGGTTCGTCGCCTTGGCGATGGATTGGCCGAGCGAGGTCTTGCCGACGCCCGGAGGGCCGACCAGGCACAGGATCGGCGCCTTCACCTTGTCCACGCGCTGTTGCACGGCAAGGTATTCGAGGATCCGTTCCTTGACCTTTTCCAGACCGTAATGGTCGTTGTCCAGCACCGTTTCCGCGTTGCTGATGGAGTTGTTGATCTTGCTCTTCTTTCTCCAGGGGAGGTTGATGAGCGTATCGATGTAGTTGCGCACCACGGTGGCTTCGGCCGACATGGGCGACATGAGCTTGAGCTTCTTGAGCTCGGCATCGGCCTTCTTGCGCGCCTCTTTAGGCATGTGGGCAGCGATGATCTTCTTTTCAAGCTCTTCGATGTCCGCGCCTTCTTCGCCTTCGCCCAACTCCTTCTGAATGGCCTTGACCTGCTCATTCAGGTAGTAGTCGCGCTGGCTCTTTTCCATCTGCTTCTTCACGCGGCCGCGAATCCGCTTTTCGACCTGGAGAATGTCGATTTCGGTTTCGAGTTGCGTGAGCAGACCTTCGAGGCGTTCGGAGGTGCCGACAATCTCGAGCATCTTCTGCTTCTGCTCGAGCTTGAGGGGAAGATGCGCGGCGATCGTGTCGGCCAGGCGTCCGGCATCATCGATGCCAGCCAGCGAGGTCAGGATCTCCGGGGGGATCTTCTTGTTCAGTTTTACGTACTGCTCGAACTGGGCCACGATGGCGCGGCGCAGGGCTTCGGTCTCGGAGCCTTGCATGGCGTCCGGTTCGATCGGGGTCACCTGGCAGGTGAAGTGCGAATCGGCGTCCTCGATGCTGTTGATGCGGGCGCGCTGGGTGCCTTCGACCAGCACCTTGACGGTGCCATCGGGCAGCTTGAGCATCTGCAGGATGCCGGCCACGCAGCCGATCTCGTAGACGTCTTCAGGGGTGGGATCATCCTTGCCGGCGGATTTCTGGGCCACCAGCATGATGCTCTTGCCCGCTTCCATCGCAACCTCGAGCGCGCGGATGGAGCGCGGACGGCCGACGAACAGCGGGATGACCATGTGCGGAAACACCACGACGTCGCGAAGTGGGAGCAGGGGCAGGTCGATCGGGTCGGAAGGCAGGGTCTGGCTGGCAGACATAGGAGGTTCCTCGGTATGACTCGGCGTATCGGGGACGGGAGACCCGGGTATACCCGGGCAATCCACGTCGGTTACGTCTGTTATGGGAACAATAGCCGAAAATTCAAGATCTCGGCGCCTGGATCCCCCAAAGGCTGAAAAAAACCGCGGGCGGCACTCTCAGTATGCAAGCGTCGCGCCTGCAGGAAAAGCGTGTTTGCACCCGGGAACGCGCCTTAGGCAAAAAAACCCGTTACAGGAACGGGCTTTTTTGAAATATCAGGCTGCGGCGTCGCGGACTTCCCCGCGTTCTGGCTTGTCGGCAGCCGCGTCCTCGTCGGCGTAGATGAGCAATGGCTTGCCCTCGCCTTCGATCGCGCCCTCGTCCAGCACCACGCGCTTGACGTTGCCTTGGGAAGGCAGGTCATACATGGTGTCGAGCAGGGCCTGCTCGATGATGGAGCGCAGGCCGCGCGCGCCCGTCTTGCGGCGCAGCGCCTTGCGGGCGATCGCCTTCAGGGCAGCAGGACGCACGTCGAGCTCGGCGCCTTCCATGGCGAACAGCTTCTGGAACTGCTTGAGCAAGGCGTTCTTGGGCTCGGTGAGAATCTGCACCAGGGCCGCTTCGTCCAGTTCGTCCAGGGTGGCGACCACCGGCAGACGGCCGACCAGTTCGGGGATCAGGCCGAACTTGATCAGGTCTTCGGGTTCGACCTCGGAGAACAACTCGCCCACGCCGCGTTCCGATTTGGCGCGCACCGAAGCCGAGAAGCCGATGCCCGATTTCTCGGTCCGGTCGCGAATGACCTTTTCCAGCCCGTCGAAGGCGCCGCCCACGATGAACAGGATGTTGGTCGTGTCGACCTGAACGAAGTCCTGGTTCGGGTGCTTGCGGCCGCCCTGCGGAGGCACCGAGGCGACCGTGCCTTCGATCAGCTTCAGCAACGCCTGCTGCACGCCCTCGCCCGACACGTCGCGGGTGATGGACGGGTTGTCGGACTTGCGGGAAATCTTGTCGATTTCATCGATGTAGATGATGGCGCGCTGCGCCTTTTCCACTTCGTAGTTGCAGTTCTGCAGCAACTTCTGAATGATGTTCTCGACGTCTTCACCGACATAGCCGGCTTCGGTCAGCGTCGTGGCGTCAGCCATGACGAAAGGCACATTCAGCATGCGCGCCAGCGTCTGCGCCAAAAGCGTCTTGCCGGAGCCCGTGGGGCCGATCAGCATGATGTTGCTCTTGGAGAGTTCGACTTCGTCACCCTTGATCTCGCCGTGACGAATGCGCTTGTAATGGTTGTAGACCGCCACCGCCAGCATGCGCTTGGGCGAGTTTTGCCCAATGACGTACTGGTCGAGGAAAGTCTTGATTTCGGCCGGAGTGGGCAGCTCGGAACGAATCGCCGCGCGCGCGGTAGCCTGCGCTTCTTCGCGGATGATGTCGTTGCACAGATCTATGCACTCATCGCAGATGAATACCGACGGACCCGCGATCAGCTTGCGGACTTCATGCTGGCTTTTATTGCAAAACGAGCAATGCAGCACTTTTGCGTCTGCCGATCCCTTTTTTTCAGGCATATTTCTTTCGTATCTCAGGTAAAGATGCGCCAGGCTGGAACAAAGCCTAGCGCATGCGCTTACTCAAACATGATGGCAGCGGGTCAGATCAAACCTGGAAGTCAGCCTTCCGAGCGGGAGGTCATCACCTTGTCCACCAGTCCATACGATACCGCATCTTCGGCCGACATGAAGTTGTCACGTTCCGTGTCTATGCCGATGCGTTCCATGGTCTGGCCGGTGTTTTCAGCCAGGATGCGGTTCAGGCGTTCACGCAGGTCCAGGATCTCGCGAGCCTGGATCTGGATGTCCGAAGCCTGCCCTTGGGCGCCGCCCGAGGGCTGGTGGATCATGATGCGCGAGTTGGGCAGCGTGAAGCGCTTGCCCTTCTTGCCTGCCGCCAGCAGGAACGCGCCCATGCTGGCCGCGAGGCCGGTGCACAGGGTCGACACGTCCGGCTTGACGAATTGCATGGTGTCAAAGATGGCCATTCCCGCATACACCGACCCGCCAGGCGAGTTGATGTACAGGGAAATGTCCTTGTCAGGATTCTCCGATTCCAGGAACAGCAACTGCGCCACAACCAAGTTGGCCGTTGCGTCATTGACTGGACCCACCAGGAAAATGAGCCGTTCGCGGAGCAGACGCGAATAGATGTCGTAGGCGCGCTCGCCGCGCCCCGACTGCTCGATCACCATGGGAATGTAGCCCAGGCCGGTGGGGGTCACCGAAGACCCGCCATTCATTGCCGCATAGAAATCGGTGAATCTCTGCATAGTGTTACGCCATCCCCATCAACTGATCGAAAGGCACCTTTTCGTCGGTGACCTTGGCCTTTTCCAGCACGTGCGCGACGACATTGTCTTCCAGCACGATAGCCTCGATTTCAGCACGACGCTGGCGGTCAGCCAGGTAATAGCTGACAACCTGAGCGGGTTGTTCGTAGTTCTCGGCGAATTCTTCGATGCGCGCGCGAACTTGCTCGGGCTTGGCTTGCAGCTGGGCTTGCTTGACCAGTTCCGACACCAGCAGGCCCAGGCGCACGCGGCGCTCGGACTCGGTGGCGAAGGCTTCGGCCGGGATCGGCACGGATTCAGCGTTGGGGATGCCGCGCTGCTTCAATTCTTCGCGGGCAGCGGCGACACGGCCTTGCACGTCGTTGTCGACCAGGGCCTTCGGCACGTCGAACTTGCCGGCTTCGACCAGGGCGTCCATGACGCTGGACTTGGTGCGGCCGGCCGAGCGGACCTTGACTTCGCGCTCGATGTTGCTGCGGATGTCGGCCTTCAGCTTTTCGACGTCGCCTTCGGCTTGGCCGAGCGACTGGGCGAATTCGCTGTTCAGTTCGGGCAGGACGCCTTCAGCCACTTCCTTGACGGTGATGGTGAATTCGGCGGTCTTGCCGGCAACTTCAACGCCTTGGTAGTCGTCCGGGAACTTCAGCTCGAAGACCTTGGTTTCGCCAGCCTTCAGGCCGCGGGCGGCTTCTTCGAATTCCGGCAGCATGCGGCCTTGGCCGAGCACGAACGGGAAGTCTTCGGCCTTGCCGCCTTCGAACGGCACGCCGTCGATGGTGCCGGCGAAGTCCAGCGTGACGCGGTCGCCGTCTTGCGAGGCGCGGCCTTCACGGGCTTCGAACGTGGCGCGCTGCTTGCGCAGGACGTCCAGGGTCTGCTGCACTTCGGCGTCGGTGACGGCCGTTTCGTAGCGGGTGACCGCCAGGGCCGACAGGTCCGGCACGGCGACTTCGGGGTAGACCTCGAACGTGGCGGTAAACGCCAGCGTGTCGTCGGTAACGCCTTCAGTCTTGGGCTCGAGGTTCGGGGCGCCGGCGACGCGCAGCTTGGCGCCATCGACAGCTTGTTCAAAGGCACGGCCAACTTGGCTATTGATCACGTCGTAGCGGATGCTGGGACCATGGCTGCGCTCGAGCATGGCGAGCGGCGCCTTGCCCGGACGGAAGCCGGGGACCTTGGCGGTCCGGGCCACGCGCTTCAATTGCGCCTGGACTTCCTTTTCGACGTCGGCCACCGAGACGGCCAGATCAACACGGCGCTCCAGGCCGGAGAGGGTTTCAACCACAGGCTGCATTAAAAGACCTATTTTCCGAGAGATAAAGAGATGACGGGCGGATAAACGGGGCATTTTACCGGAAACTTCCGGTCCCCTGACGCAAAGGGGCGCGAGCACCCGGATAAGTCCGGATACTCGCGCCCCGTTTTCCACCCGGGACGGGAGAAATATACGCCTTTGCGGACGCCTTACTTGGCCTTGGCGATGCGCTCTTCGATGTGCTGCGCGCGCTTGGCCGAGGACGGGTGCGAGCTCATCATGTCGCTCTTGCCGCCGTCCAGCTCGGCCAGTTTCTGGAACGCGGTCACCAGGCCGCGGGTGTTCAGGCCCTTGGCCTGCAGCTGGTCGAACGAATAATCGTCGGCGGCGCTTTCCTGCGACTGCGAGAACTGCGCGTTGATGAACTTCTCGGTCAGGTCGCCCAGTTGCGACGAGCTGAGCGCGGCCACGGTGGCGCCGCCTGCGGCATTGGCGGCATCGCGCGCGGCGGAAACCGTGTAGGCGGTCTGCATCGCCTTCTTGCTGTGGCCCAGCGCAACGTGGCCGATTTCGTGGCCCACCACGCCCAGCACTTCATCGTCGGTCATCATGTCCATCAGGCCGCTGTAGACGCGGATGCAGCCGTTGGCCATGGCCCAGGCGTTGACGTCCTTGGTGACGTAGACCTTGTAGCTGGCCTTCTGGCCGTTGACCGTGCCGCCCAGCTGCTTGGCGATCTTCTGCAGGCGAGCGTCGTACTTGCTGCCGGGAGCGGCGATCTTTTCCTGGGAGTCGCTCTGCGCGCAGGCCTTGTCCGACAGGGTCTTGATTTCGGCATCGCTCAGCGTGGCAGCCTGAACCACCTTGCTGCCGGCGCCGACCAGGCCGCCGATGTCCAAGGCCTGGGAGGCGGAAAAAGGGGCGAGCGCAACGCCCAGGGCAGCGACGGTGTAGCGGATCTTCATGGGAACAAACTCCTCTTTACTGGCTCTATGCGAACGAGGCCGCAATTCTATATACGACCAATGCGCACCAAGCGTTTCGCCACACAGTTTCGCAAATGCCAGTTTTCCTTACATAAAACCCCAACAACACTCGCGCAATCATGCTAGGGAAGGACTTGCCCGAGTCCGCCCCCTCCTAAAAAAACTGATATCTGCGGCAACGCGGCATTGATAGAATTGCGCCCGCCTTTTTTCGCACACATCACACGGCTCGCACCCAAAAAATGATCTCCAATCCCCCTCCCCGCCTGGGCCTGCTGCCCAGTCTGATCTTCAGCTCGCGCTGGCTGCAACTGCCCCTGTACCTGGGCCTCATCGTCGCGCAGGGCGTCTACGTCATGCTGTTCTTGAAGGAACTGTGGCACCTGCTGACCCACGCCAACAGCTTCGGCGAAATGGAGATCATGCTGCTGGTGCTGGGCCTGATCGACGTGGTCATGATCTCGAACCTGCTGTTGATGGTCATCGTGGGCGGCTACGAAACCTTCGTGTCCCGCCTGCGCCTGCACAATCACCCCGACCAGCCCGAATGGCTCAGCCACGTGAACGCCAGCGTGCTCAAGGTCAAGCTGGCGATGGCCATCATCGGCATCTCCTCGATCCACCTGCTGCGCACCTTCATTGAAGCCGGCACGCTGGGCACGCCCAACGCGCGCTTCTCCGAGGCCGGCGTGATGTGGCAGACCATCATCCATGCGCTGTTCATCCTGTCGGCGCTGGGGATTGCGCTGGTCGACAAGCTGGCCACGCCGCCCGCCCACCAGGCGAAGCACTGACGCAGCCGCCTCATCGAGGCGCGCCCACCACGCGGGCCGGCCGCCCCCGGCCGCTGGAACAAAAAAAGCCCCCGCACATTGCGTGCGAGGGCTTTTTTTTGGGCGGAACGCCGGGCCGGCCCGGGGCGCTGCCCTGCGAAGGTCAGGCCGCTACCTTGATGTTCTTGGCGCTGGGACCCTTGGGGCCGGTGCCGACCTCGAAGGTGACGCGCTGGTTCTCCTGCAGCGACTTGTAGCCTTCGCTGCGGATTTCCGAGTAGTGAGCGAAAAGATCCTTGCTGCCATCATCGGGCATGATGAAGCCATAACCCTTTTCGGCGTTGAACCACTTAACGATGCCGGTTGCCATGGAGTGTCCTTGAACCTAGAAAAAGCGATTGCTCGCGGGGCGCCAGATCATCAAGGATGGGAGAGGAAGCAACCGCAGTACCACTGACGGCGACAAGTGAAACGCAGACCGCGTCGCTTGAAAATCTCGCTAAACCCAGTGTATTGGCGAACCCCGAAAAACGTCAAACATCCGCAAATCCCACGGCATCCGGAAACCGCCGGAAAGCCAGGCCAGGCAAGGCTTTAGGCCGCGCAAGAGGTGTGATATTTTCAACTTGGCACGCGTGGACACATGCGGATACCTGCGGCCGCGGCGCCCTGAACAGCGCGCCGCGCGGGCTTACCCGGCGAAACCGCCGGAATCGAGAAACTCCTGCTCGGCCTGCGTCGTCTGCCGGCCCAGCGCGGCGTTGCGATGGGGAAAGCGCCCAAAGCGCTTGATGATGTCGCGATGCAGGACCGCCCAGCGCAGCGAATCGGCGTCCAGCGGCTCCATCAGGGCAACGGCGCGGTTCTGGGCCGCGAGGTTTTCCGCATGTTCGAAAGGCAGGTAGAAAAACTGGCGCAGTTGCGGATCCACCGCCAGATCGTGGCCGGCCGCGATGGCGCGGTCGGCGCAGTACTGGGCCAGGGGATCGGTGGCGAACATATGCGCGGTGCCCCGATAGGCATTGCGCGGGAACTGGTCCAGCAGGACCATCAGCGCCAAGGCGCCATTGGCGTCGTCCAGCCACGCATCCAATTGCCGGGCTGCGGCGGCCACGTGGGCGGCCTCGAAACGGGCACGGAAGGCCGCATCGAATTCGGCGCTCTTGCTAAACCATTGCTGGGGGCCGGCATCGAGCCAGAACGCCACCACCTCGTGGGGCTGCGGAACAATCCGCGTGGCGGAAGTAGTCGTCATGAGAGCGCGTATCCTGAAGTCTGGAGCAAGGCCGACAATAACAGAGACGCGCACCTGGATTAGCGTCATACACCAGAAGAATGAATCGGGTGCGACTGCGATACCGGGAAATTTGTATTCTAGGGATTACCCTGACATTACTAGCGGCGCAATACTTTCCATGTTTAGGAACGACAGCCGCAGAAAACAAAAAAGCCCCACAAGGGGGCTTCTACCGAAAACTCAGACCCTTACAGGACCTGGATCTTCGTGGCTTGCGGGCCCTTGGGGCCATTGGCCGTCACAAAGCTGACGCGCTGGTTCTCTTCCAGAGACTTGAAGCCCGAGCCCTGGATTTCGGAGAAGTGAGCGAACAGATCCTTACCACCCGCTTCCGGGGTGATGAAGCCATAGCCTTTTTCCGAATTGAACCACTTAACGACGCCGGTTTCCATACTGTATTTCCTAGAGATAATGGGCAAATGCCCGGAGGTCACGAATCAATCAAGGAGGGGACAGTAGAACAATAACGCTGAGCCGGAAAAGGCACGGCACTGAACGAAAATCGCAACGCTTGTGATCGTGTGCCGACACTATCGTTATGTTCCCCTCACAAGTCAACATAATCCTAAAAAATGCGTGCCAATAATGCAACAAAGAGAAACTGCACGCGGATTCCACACATTTTCATAGGCAATAAGAAGTCCTGCATAGGTGTTTACACCCACGCATCATAAAAAAACAATCTAGGCTTATATAAATGCCGCCTGCCCGCGTACGAGGATTTCTTCATACGCCGTTCGGGCTAGCACTTTGGTTTGCCGCCAGGCTTACTCGTCGATAGGTAAACCCAGCAGATCGAGCGCCGCGCCGAAAGCATCGGGGCCCGAGCAAAGGAAAACCGCCACGTCGCCGGGATTCATATTCTCCAGGACTTGGTCGATCTGTTCTTGCGCATTATCAACATTGTCGACACTAGAGGCGTGTATGTCGGCCCCTGCTTCGACTTTTTCACGCGGCACGATGTCTGCGATCGCATTGAGATCCGTCACGCCTTCCAGGACGTAGACGCTGATGCTCTCGCCATCCAGCGTGGTGTGCAGCTCGACGCCGCCCGCTACGTCGGCAACCTGCCGACTTACTATTTCCATGATCACTCTTCCTTGATTCGCGGGCACTGCCCGCCTGGGCACGCACCTTGCAGGTGCACTCTCACGCCCAGGCGCGACTATAACAGCCTTCGGCTAATGCTTCTTGACAGTAGGACCAAGTGACCGGCGCGCGGCGCCGGAAGTGGCGGCGACGGAGCGGCTGCGCACCCCGGCATCGGCCAGTACGCGGGCCAGCGGCTTCTGGGCGGCCAGGAAGGCGCCCTTCTCGTCGCCAGCGAGCTTGCAGAGGAACATCTGCGCCAGCAACTGTGTGCGGCGGGCCTTGCGGTTGTCGGACTCCTGGGCAAGCCAGTCGCCGACCCACGCTGCCGCTGCGTCGGCATCGCCCTGCAGCTTGATATGGCCGAGCAGGTCGAAAACGGTCACGCCTTCGATGCGGCCGTCCTCGCTGCGCGTCAGAAAGAGCTTGGCGGCCTGGCCCGTGTAGCCGGGGATCAGCGCGAGGCAATCGCGCTCTGCGGGTTTCTTCATGGAATCTGCATGTATCGGTAGTCGAGAACCCTGGACTGTAACCCGGCTGCGGCCTCTGTCGCGTGGCCGCCATGGATCTCTGCTATTGTCGGCCTGTCTTTTACCCCCAATGAATGGTGGACATCATGCAACGCGATTTCGATCTGGTCGTCACTATCCTGGGCGCCCTGCGCGACGCGCCGGGCCCCAACCTGAGCACGCACGACATCAAGAACGTGGCCCTGGCGCCGCATCCCGAAGAGCAAGGCCTGCAGTTGATCGCGCATCACCTGGACCTGCTGGAAGACGCGGGCCTGGTCAAGCAGATCAGCGAAACCGCGGCGACCGCGGGCGCGACGCGCTGGCGCATCACCTGGAAGGGCTATGACGCCCTGGAACAGGATGAAGACGACGAAGACGACGAGGATTTCGACGCGGAAGAATAAGGCGCGAGGCGCCCGGCGCTCAGCGGCGCAGCAGGATGCGCCGCGTCAGCAGCGATGCGGCGGCGCCGATCACTAGGCTGAACATGAAGGCGGCGATCGACAGCATCGCCGACAGCTCGCTGAAGCCGCCGTGGCGGGACAGCAGGAACACCGCCACGCCCACCGCCGCGGCCAGCGCGGCAACCCCCAGCAGCACGTGCTTGACAGAGCCCAGGCGGCCGCATAGCGAGCCGCCAACCAGCGCCGCCGCCACCATTGCGGCCATGGACCAGAACAGGTATTCGTACTGCATGCGGACGGTCTCCCCCGAAGGTATTGAGGCGCACGCATTATAGGCGTCCGCCTGGGCGCGTCCGCTTTCACGCTAGGCGACGGCAACCACGCTGATCTCGACCAGGGCGCCGTAGTGCAGCTCGCGGGTGGGCACGATGGCACGCGCCGGCCGATGATCGCCGAAGCACTGCTCATAGACCCGGTTGACCTCGTCCCAGAGCGCCACGTCCGGGATGTACACCGTCACGCTGGCGACCGCGGCCAGCGAGGCGCCGGCCGCCTCGAGGATGGCGCGGACGCTGCGCAGCGCCTCCCGGGTCTGGGCCGCGGCGCCATCTGCCAACGCCGGCCGCACGTTCGGCGCCGCCGGCGGCAGGAACCCCAGCTGCCCGGAGACGAAGATGAAACCGTTGGCGCGCACCGCCTGCGAATAGTGGCCGGCGGGCGGCGTGGCTTGATGCGTATGGATGAGCTCCATGCATGCCTCCTTATGAATGACGGCTACCAGCCGCGAAAGCGTTCCCAATGCGCCACCACGTCGGACGCGTCCGGACGCACGACCTCATAGGCGTCGTGCTGGGCGCAGGTGGCGCAGGCGTGGTTGGGCACGATGCGCAGCTTGGCGCCCAGCGGCAGGTCAGGCAGGGCCGCGCCGCTGCCGGGGCGCACCTTGATGATGCCCTGCTCCTGATTGGTCTCGGCCAGCAGCAGATCGGGATAGACCGCGCCGCTGGCGTCGCACACCAGGCCATAGAGCTGATCCACCCGCTGTTTGGCGGTGCCCCGGTCGCGCGACATGGCCATCCATCCGGCGTCGACCAGGATCCAGCCCTTGTCGGGCTGATGGCCGATCACGGTCGTCAACACCGTGGCGGCGATGTCGTCCACCGAGCACACGCCCAGCCCGGCCATCACCAGATCGAAGAAGACATACACCCCGGCGCGGACTTCGGTCACGCCGTCGAGATTGCGGGCGAAATGCGCGGTGGGCGTGGAGCCCACGCTGACCACCGGACATGGCAGGCCCGCCTGGCGGATCGCCTCGGCGCAGGTGACGGCCGCCAGGCGCTCCTGCTCGGCCATGTCGGCAATGGCGTCGACGCTGTCGCAGCCATAGGACTCGCCGGCGTGCGTCATGACGCCGCGCAGGCACGCGCCGTCCTCGTGCAGCACCCGCGCGATCGCCAGCAGTTGCGCCGTGCTGCCCGGCTGCACCCCGGCGCGATGGCCGTCGCAGTCGATCTCGATCAGCGCCGGGATGGCGTCGCCCGCCTCCCGCCCCCGCTGGGCGACGGCGCGCGCCGCCTCCAGGCTGTCCACCACCACGGTGAGATCCACGCCGCGCCGGCGCAGCGCCAGCACGCGATCCAGCTTTGCCGGCGACACGCCCACGGCGTACAGCAGGTCAGTGACGCCGGCGGCCGCGAACTGCTCGGCCTCCTGCAGCGTGGACACGGCGGCCGGCCCCTGCGGCGAGGACATGAGCCGGCGCGCGACGTCAATGGATTTGGGCGTCTTCAGGTGCGGACGCAGCTGCACCCCATGTCCCGCCATCAGCGCGTTCAGGCGCCCGATGTTGCGCATCATGCGCGTCTCGTCGAGCAGCAGGCATGGCGTATCGAGGGTATCGAGGGAGGAAGGCGTGGCGTTCTGGTTCATGGCGCTCTCGGCGTGGCGTATCGGAATGGCTGAAGTATGGCGCGGCGGCGGTTCCGCGTGTTTAATCTGGACTTAATCATCCATTAATCCATGCCTGCATGATTACGACCGAAGACCTGCGTTTCTTCCTCAGCCTGGCAGCCACCCGCTCGCTGGCCGAAGCGGCGCGCGCGCTGGACGTGACCCCGCCCGCCGTCACCCAGAGGCTGCACACGCTGGAAAAGCGGCTGGGGGTCAGGCTGGTCAACCGTTCGGGGCGCGGCACCGCGCTGACCGACGAAGGCAGGTTGCTGGCGTTGCGGGCCGAACAGATCTGCGGCGAACTGGGCGAGCTGGCCGACGAACTGGCGGGACGCCGGGGCGTGGTGGCGGGCCACCTGCGCGTGGTCGCCCCGCTGGGATTCGGGCAGCGCTACATCGCGGGCCTGGTCGCGGAGTTCCGCCGCCAGAGCGCGGACGTCACCGCCAGCCTGACGCTGTCCGACGGCCCGCCTCGGCTGGCTTCCGACGACTGGGATGTGATGGTGCATATCGGCGAGCTGCGCGATTCGACGCTGGTCGCCTACCCCCTGGCGCCGAACCGGCGGATCCTGTGCGCGTCGCCCGCCTACCTGGCGCGCCGTGGCGCCCCCGCCAAACCCGAGGACCTGCGGGCGCACGATTGCATTGCGCTGCGCGAGAACGATGAAGACGTGACCTTGTGGCGCTTCAAGCATGGGCGCGGCCCGGCCGTGGGAGTGCGCGTGGCGCCGGTGCTGTCGAGCAACGCGGGGGAAACCGCCGTGGAATGGGCGCTGGCGGGCCACGGCATCATCGTGCGTTCGGAGTGGGACGTGGCGGCGCATCTGCAGGCGCGCGCGCTGGTGCCCCTGCTGCCCGGCTGGAGCCTGCCGTCGGCCGACGTGGTGGCCCTGGTCAAATCGCGCCAGGAGTTGCCCGCGCGGACGGCGGGTTTCCTGGCTCATCTGCGCGCCGCCTTTGCCGCGACGCCCTGGCGCGGCTAGTCCAGCATGGCCTCCGCCTCGATCTCGATCAGCCATTCCGGCAGCGACAGGCCGCTGACGATGATCCAGGACGAGGGCGGAGGATCCTTCTTGAAGCGGTCGCGCAGCGCCTGCGCGATCACTTCCTGGTCTTCCCTGGCCGTCTCGCAGATGTAGATGCGCAGCATGATGACCTGCGCCAAGGTGGCGCCGGCCGCGGCGAGCACGCGCTCGATATTGTCCAGCGTGGCCTCGGTCTGCTCCTGCAGGCCCGGCCCCACCGTGCGCTCGTTGGCGTCCACGCCGACCTGGCCGGACAGCAGCATGCGGCGTTGCCCGGTGACGATGACGGCCTGGCTGAATCCGTATTGCACGGTGTTGGGCACGCTATCGGGATTGACGACGGTTCTGGACATGCGTTTCTCCTGGCGGTGCGCCTGTACGGGCGCCGAAGCCGCCATTCTATCGACCTGCCGCGTCAGGCCCCGGCGCGCCTGACCTCGGGGCAGCGTCCCACTGGCACGGCGGCCAGCAGCACGATCGCGCCCGCCCCTACTGCCGTCCAGAATCCCGCGCCCACGCCATGGTGGTCGACCACCCAGCCTGCCAGCGCCGCGCCCGCCGCCACGCCCGCGCCCAGGCCGGTCACCAGCCAGGTCAGGCCTTCCGTCAGGCGATGGCCAGGCACGCTGCTTTCCACCAGCCCCATCGCGATGATCATGGTCGGGGCGAACGACAGGCCGGCTAGCAGCACGCCCAGCGCCAGGGTGAGCAGATCGTTCACCAGCAGCAGCGGCACCGTCGTGAACGCCGTGACCGCCGCCGCGACCACCAGGAGCCGGGCCAGCGGCACCTGGAACTTCAGCACGCCGAACACCAGGCCGGCCACGCAGGAGCCCAGGGCATAGGCGGACAGCACCAGGCTGGCGCCGGCCGGCATGCCCTGCTGCCGGGCGAAGGCGACGCTCAGGACGTCGATGGTGCCGACGATGACGCCCATGGCGGCCATCATCGCCAGCAGGGAGCGCATCGGCGGCATGCGCAACACCGATGTCTGGCGCCCTTCCTGAACAAACCGCACGGCGGGCGCCGTGGCCCGCTGCAGCACGAAGGCGGTAACGCCCACCGCGAGCAGCAACGCCGCGAACAAGGGGCCGGCCTGGGGAAAGAGCAGCGCGCTCAGCCCGACGGCCAGCGGCGGGCCGACGATGAAGCTCAGCTCATCGGCCACGGACTCCAACGCGTAGGCGGTGCGCAACTGCGGCTGGTCCCTGAATATCTCGGTCCAGCGCGCGCGTATCATCGCCGGCATGCTGGGCAAGGCGCCCGCCAGCGCGGCGAAGACGAACAGGGTCCAATCGGGCGTATTCCATTGCACGCAGACCGCCAGGCCGACCAGCCCCGCGACGCACAGGCCCGCGGCCACGGGCAGCACCCTGCCCTGGCCATGGCGGTCCACCAGGCGGGAAATCCGCGGCGCCAGCAAGGCCGTGGCCAGCGCAAACGTGGCCGCGACGGCGCCCGCCAGCGCGTAGGAACCGCGCACCTCGGACAGCATGGTGATGATGCCTATGCCGATCATGGGCAAAGGCAGGCGGGCAATGGCGCCGGCCAGGACAAAACCCAGTGCGCCGGGCGCCTGGAACAACTCGCGATACGGATTCGACACCGGAAGCCTTTGATTGCTGTGGACAGCGGCATCGTATTCACATACGATGCGTATGTCAATTTACATACGGACCGTATGTCTTTGGAGAGGAGCATGACGCGTTCCCGCGCCGAGATGATAGAAGCCACCCGCGCGAAACTGCTGGCCACGGCCCGCCTGGCCTTCCGCGAGGCCGGCTACGCCGCCACGTCCATGGACGATTTCACGGCGGCGGCGGGGCTGACGCGCGGCGCCTTGTACCACCACTTCGGCGACAAGAAGGGCTTGCTCGCGGCGGTGGTCGAACAGATCGACGGCGAAATGGACCAGCGCCTGGCCGCCATCGCCGCGCAGGCGCCCGATGCCTGGACCGCCTTGCGCGGGCGCTGCCGCGCCTATCTGGAGATGGCGGCCGAACCCGAGATCCGGCGCATCCTGCTGCAGGACGCGCGGGCCGTGCTCGGCGCGGCGGCGGACGACTCGCAGCAGCACTGCATTGCTTCGCTCGCGGCGCTGCTGCAGACCATGATGGAGCAGGAGGTCATCGAAAATGCCGCGCCGCAGGCGCTGGCGCGGCTGGTCAACGGCAGCCTGGTCGAAAGCGCCTTCTGGATCGCGCAGGATCCCGAGGACGGCCCGCGTCTGGCGCAGGCTTTGCAGGCGCTGGACTTGCTGCTGCGCGGGCTGCTCAAGCGCTGACCGCCACATCGGGTATTGCTGCGGCGCGCCGACATGCCGTTTGCGGTTGCGCGGCGGCATGCGTATTATCCAATATAAATCTTGTTTAATTAATTTCTCTCGAAGGCGGAAGACCGCGTGAGCACCGGCACCACCCACGTTTCAAGCGCATCCTGGACAGATCTGCTGCACGGGACCAATGCCCTGCGCTCCATCGCGCTGGCGGGCGGAGTGGCGTTGCACGCCATCAACGTCTACATCGTCACCACCATCCTGCCCAGCGTCATCAAGGACATCGGCGGGCTGGAGTACTACGCCTGGAACACCACACTGTTCGTCGTGACCTCCATCGTCGGGTCGGCACTGTCCGCCAGGCTGATCCAGACGCTGGGACCGCGCGCGGCCTACCTGCTGGCAGTCGCGGTATTCACCGCCGGCTCTGTAGTTTGCGCGCTGGCGCCCAGCATGCCGGCGCTGCTGGCGGGACGCAGCATCCAGGGCCTGGGCGGCGGCATCCTGTTTGCGCTCAGCTATGCCCTGATCCGCCTGGTGTTCGAAGCGCCGCTCTGGTCGCGCGCGATGGCCCTGGTGTCGGGCATGTGGGGCGTCGCCACCCTGTGCGGCCCTGCCATCGGCGGGGTCTTCGCCCAGACCGGGCATTGGCGGCTGGCGTTCTGGGCCTTGCTGCCCGTGGCTGCCGGGCTGGCGGCGATCGTGGCCCTCAAGGTCGGTGGCAAGGAATCGGTTCCGCCCTCGCGGCCGAGCCCGCTGCCCGTGACCACGCTGGGCCTGCTGGTGGCCAGCGTGCTCGCCATCACGCTGGCCAGCCTGTCGACGGACCTGCGCTGGAATCTGGCGGGCATTGCCGCCGGCCTGGCCATCGCCGCGCTGATCGCGGCGGTGGACCGGCGCGCGGCCAAGCGGCTGCTGCCCACCGGCGCCTATTCGATCGCCACGCCGCTGGGCGCGCTGTACGCGGTGATGTGCCTGGTGGTGGCCGCCATCACCACCGAAATCTTCGTGCCGTACTTCCTGCAGGTCATCCATGGCATGACGCCCCTGGCCGCCGGCTACATGACCGCGGCCATGGCGGCGGGCTGGACCCTGGCGGCCATGCCCAGCGCCACCCGCAGCGGCCCGGCCGCCAATGTCCTGGTGCGCCTGAGCCCGATGGTGATCCTGGCCGCGCTGGCAGCCCTGGCCTACATGACGCCACGCGCCACGCAGCTGCAGTCCTACCCCGGCCTGGCGGCCTATGTGCTGGCGCTGGCCGGCGTGGGCTTCGGCATCGGACTGAGCTGGCCGCACCTGCTTACGCGCATCTTCACCGCCGCGCCTGCCGGCGAGGAAACCTTGACCTCCTCGTCCATCACCACGGTGCAGTTGTACGCGACGGCGTTGACCGCGGCGCTGGCCGGCGTCATCACCAACAGCGCGGGTCTGGCTGATCCGGGCGGCGTGGCAGGCGCGCAGCATGCCGCGCAATGGCTGTTCGCCGCGTTCGCGCTGGCGCCGGCCGGCGCCCTGCTGTTGCTCGGCCGGATCACGCGCGGCCAGGCGCCGGGCGCCATCCGGAAATAGCAGCCAGCCGGACCCGCCAATTTCCGCCAAAGGCGGTATGGAAGGCCCCGACCACTTTTGCTACGCTGGGATTCATCTGCAAGGGGGTCCCGGCCATGATCAACCGAATCCGCGTGCTGACCGTCCAGCCTTCGTCGCTTGCGGCGCGTTTCGCGTTCCTGGGTATCGCCCTGCGCTGGACACTGGGCGCAACGCCCCGCCCCATCCGGCTGCTGATCGGGCCGCACGACCTCGAACCGGTGGGCTCCGAAGCCGCCTTCTGGCAATTCGCCTTGCGCCACGCCTTCACCGGCCGCTCTTTTCTGGTGACGCGCGGCGACCGCTGGGACCTGGCGGCGTCCGTGGACGGCGACGAAGTACGGGCTTTCGGCCGCAAGTTCACTTTGCGACAATGCCTGTTCTGATTCGGCCGGCGCGGGCGCCTGCGCGCCCGCCCGCACTGAAAGGAACAGCCATCTCAACGCCCGACACCACCGTCATTCATCTCAACGGCCCGATCAACAGCGGCAAGTCCACGATCGGAGCGGCCTTGGCCGCCCTGCTGCCCTCCGCGCGCTTCATCGACGGCGATGATCACGACGCCCCCAGCCATCTGCCATACACCGAGCAATGGGCGCTGGCGCTGGCGCGCCTCGCCAGGCTGATCGCCGAGGCGCAGGACCGCTATCTGGTCATCGCCTACCCCTTGGAGCAGGACAGCTACGAGCAGATCCTCGCTGCGTGCGAGCGGCGCGGCGCCCGCTTGCGCGTGGTGACCCTGGCCCCCACGCTCGCGGCCGCCCAATCGGACAGGGGCGGACGCGTCCTGACCGAATGGGAACGGCAGCGCATCGCGCAGATGTACCTCGAAGGCTATGCCGCGCGCCCCTTCAGCAACCTGGTGCTGGACACCTCGGGCACGGACGCGCAAGCCAGCGCCCGCCAGATCGCGCAGTGGCTCGCGCCCTAGCCTAGCGCGCCGGCTGACGCTGGTACTGGGCATCCGGCGCGCGGCCGCGCAGCAGCGACTCCGGATGCGCCTGCAGGTAGTCCGACAGTTCCCGCAACGACCGGGCCGCCCGCGACAGTTCCTGCAAGACCGCATTGGCATTGACCGGCAGGCCGGCGTCGGGACTCAGCACCCCGCCCACGGCGGCCAGCGACTTGCTGGCCTGGCGCAGCATGGCTTGCGCCTCGGGCGCCAGGCGCGTATCCAGCCGCTTCATCAGGCTGGAGGTAGCGCGCAGCAACTGCCCCAGATCGGCGCCCAGGCCTTCGAACGGCACCCGGTCCAGCTTGGTCAGGATGCTGTTGATCTGCTGCTGCAACTGATCCAGGTTGTTCGGCACGGTGGGAATGAACGGATCCTCTTCCATCTTGAACGTCACCGGCTTGGCGTCCGGAAACACCGCCATGGCGACGTACAACTGGCCGGTCAGCAGGTTGCCGATGCGCAACTGCGCCCGCAGGCCCTGCTGGATCAGGGCCGCCAGCAGCTTGCCGTTGGGATGCTGCAGCGTCGAGCCTGAGTATTCCTTGATTTCCTCGACCGTCTGCGCGCCCAGGCGCTCGGGATAGACGGTGGCTCCGACCAGCGCATAGAACTGCTTGATGGCCGGATCGAATTCCAGGCGGATGGAGTCGACTTGACCGATGGCCGCGCCGTAGGCGTCGATGGGCGCGCCGACCACCAAGCCCCGGACCGACTGGTCAAAGCGCATGCGGATGTGCAGCGGCATGCCATCTGGTTGGGCGCGGGCGGCGCCTTCCGACGGGAAGATGGTGAACTCGGTATCGGCCTTGGCCGCCACGTGCGCGTGCTGCTCGATGGTGTCGAACGCGACGCCCCCCACGATTACCGACAGCAGGGATTGCGAACGCACCTGCAGGCCGCGCGCATCGACACTGAAGTCCACGCCGCTGGCGTTCCAGAAGCGCGTGGCGCTGTTGACGAAATCGTCATTGGGCGCATCGATGAATACCTGCACGTTGACGCCTTCGCCGCTGCTGTCCAGGTGGTAGCCCACCACCTCGCCCACCGCGATGCGGCGGAAGTAGACGGGTGAACCTATGTCCAGCGAGCCCAGGTCGTGGGCCTTGAGGGTGTAGCGCTTGCCGGCGCGGTCCTGCGCCACTTCGGGCGGAGTTTCCAGTCCGACGAAGCTGTACTTGGAGGCGCGGCTCTGGCCTTCCTGCCGGAACCGGTCGGACGGGTCCACGCCAATATAGGCCCCGGAAAACAAGGTGCTCAGTCCCGACACGCCGCTCAGGGTCAGCCTGGGCCGGACCACCCAGAACACGGTCTCTTCCTGCAACAGGCTGGCAGCGTCCTTGTTGATGCGCACGGTGGCGACGATGCCCGAGCGATCCGAATTCAAGGCCACGCGCTCGACCACGCCGACCACGACTTCCTTGTAGCGGACCTGGGTCTTGCCGGCCTCCAGCCCTTCGGCGGTCTGGAAGCTGATGGTGGCGGTGGGGCCCGCTTCCATCCAGACGCGCACCACCAATATCAGCCCGCCCAAGGCTGCGATGATGGGCACCAGCCAGATCCAGGACAGGCGACGCCTTTTACGGCTTGCGGCAGGCGTGCTGGCGGTGGAGCCAGGTTCAGGCATGGGAGATGTCCCCTGTTGTACGCATTGGACTCGAGGGCAGAACGCTTTCAAGAATCGCCCCCGGACGCGCCATGCGCAAGTAAGGGTATTCCCGAAATGGACTCCCTGGACACAAATGCGCCATGCCCGATTCACGGGTAGGATAGGGCCCCGAAAAATAGTAGTAGGAAGTACCCGTGACTATCGAAATTCGTCCGGCCGTCGCTACGGATGCGGCCCAGATCCATGCGTTCATCACTGAGCTGGCCGTGTACGAACGCGCCGCCCATGAAGTGATCGCCAGCCCCGAGGATGTCGAACGCACCCTGTTCGCCGACAACGCGCCGGCCAAGGCTCTGATGTGCCTGCTGGACGGCAAGCCCATCGGCTACGCCGTCTACTTCTACAGTTACTCGACCTGGCTGGGCAAGAACGGCATCTACCTGGAAGACCTGTACATCACGCCGGAGCAGCGCGGCATCGGCGCGGGCCGCGACCTATTGCGCCATCTGGCGCAAGAAGCGGTAGCCAATGGCTGCGGCCGGCTGGAATGGAGCGTGCTGGACTGGAACACGCCCGCCATCGATTTCTACAAGTCGATCGGCGCGCTGCCGCAGGATGAATGGGTGCGCTACCGGATGGCCGGAGACGCGCTGCTCAATTTCGCGCAGGGCCGGCGCTAGGCGCCAGCCGGCTTGCCCGATCAGAATTCGGGCAGGTCGAAGAGCGTGTGCAAGGTGGAGCTGGGAACCGGCGCGGACGCGAGGTGTTCGCGTCCGTCGTCATCCACCAGCACGCGCACCGGCCGCAGCGCCACGCTCATGCCGTCCTGGCTGATGGCGGTTTCGACTTCCGCCCCGTCCTTGATCGCTTCGATGACTTCGGATGCCGCCGCCGTCACCGGCTCGGTGACCCAGCCGGGAACGCCGCGTTCGGCCTGGCCCCAGCGCACATAGGCCACATGCCCGCTGACGGGCTCTTTTCGAACGGCGACGATCACATACAAAGACATCCAGGCCTCCCCAATGTTTGGCCCGGATCGTATAACAACTTTGCGCAGCCGATATGACCACGGGATTCAGGGTTCGATGTCGATAGGGGCAAAGGACTTCACCAGGTCGTCCAGCATCTTCAACTGGGTCAGGAAAGGCTCCAGCTTGTCCAGCGGCAAGGCGCTGGGGCCGTCGCACTTCGCGTTCTTGGGATCGGGGTGGGCTTCCAGGAACAGTCCCGCGAGCCCCACCGCCATGCCTGCGCGCGCAAGTTCGGCCACCTGTTCGCGGCGGCCGCCCGATGCGGCATCCAGCGCCGAGCGCTGCTGCAAGGCATGCGTGACGTCGAAAATGAGCGGCCGGTTGCCGGACACTTTCTTCATCACGCCAAACCCTAGCATGTCTACAACCAGATTGTCATAGCCGAAGCTGGTGCCGCGGTCGCACAGGATGAGCTTTTCGTTGCCGGCCTCGGTGAACTTCTCGACGATGTTCAGCATCTGGGTCGGGCTGAGGAACTGCGGCTTCTTGATGTTGATGATGCGCTGGGTCTTGGCCAGCGCCACCACCAGATCCGTCTGCCGGGCCAGGAAGGCCGGCAGTTGCAGGATGTCGACGACCTCGGCCACGGTGGCGGCCTGCCACGGCTCGTGCACGTCGGTGATGACGGGCACGCCGAATTCCTTCTTGACCGCCTCGAAGATCTTCATGCCCTCTTCCAGTCCCGGACCGCGATAGGAATGGATGGACGAGCGGTTGGCCTTGTCGAACGAGGCCTTGAATACGTACGGGATGCCCAGCTTGCGGGTGACGCGCTGGTACTCCTCGCAGGCGCGCAGCGCCAGTTCCTTGGATTCCAGCACGTTGATGCCGCCGAACAGCACGAAGGGGCGGTCGTTCGCGCAGCTGATCGAGGAGGAGATAGACACTTCAAGGGCGGTCATGATGGGTACATCCTGTGGAAGTAAGGCAGTGATAGTGCGTAATGTACAACCTGCCCGCCCCTGCTTTCATTCCCGCCCTTGCCGCGCCGGCCTCAGCGGCTGGACAGCATGCGGCGCAGCACGCCGTCGCGCAGGACGTAGTGGTGGAAAAGCCCGGCCAGCGCGTGCAGCAGCGCCAGCACGATGATGCACCACGCCACCGTGTTGTGCAGTCCGCCGATGAAGCGGCGCTGCTCGTGGTCGATGGCAATCAGCGTGGGCACGTCGAACAGGCCGAAGAACGCGAACGGCTCGCCCTGCGCCCAGCGGAACAGAAAGCCCAGTACGATCTGCGCCGCCATCAACAGGTACAGCAATCCGTGTACGCCTGTACTAGCCGTGCGCAGCCAGCCCGTGGACGCCGGCGGCAGGCGCCTGCCCGAAGTCAGGCGCCAGACGGCGCGCAGCAGGAACACAGCGGCAAACAGCAGGCCAAACGAAATATGCAGATGCTGCAGCAAACGCCGCGTGGGAGTGCCGCGCGGCAGAAAGCTCCAGATTTCCGCCAATGCGAACAGGCCCACCACCAGCGCCGCCGTCAGCCAGTGGAACGCGATGGTGACGCGGTCATAGTGCGCAAGGCCGGCGGGCGCGGCGTGGGGAATCGTTGTCGTCACGGAATACGCTCGTCTTCTTGGAATAGGTGTGCAAGCGTATTGACATCGGACTTACGGCGTCCTGATTCGGGCCGACTTCAGGCGTTGCCGGTGTCGGAGGTCCATCGGGCCGAGTAGGTCTGCGGCAGCAGGCTAAGGCTGCCTACCAGTTGTTCGACCCGTTCGTCTTCCTGGCGCATGGAATAGACCACCGCGGTCACCTCGGAGCGCCCGCCATCGCGCTGCTGGCTTTCCACGCCGCGCAGGCGCAGGCTGTGCTTGCCCAGGGCGTTCAACAGTTCCGCCCGCACCAGGGCCTCGTCCGTGGAGGCGCAGGTCAAGGCAATGTTGTAGTAGCGCTCTTCGGTTTCCGCGTCGGGCACGTAGCGGTCCATCAGCCTGGCGCCGCGCCGCAGCAGCACATTGGTGACCAGGATCAGCCCGGTGACCGCGCTGGCTTCGGCCAGGAAGCCATAGCCCGCCAGCACGCCCACGGCGCCCGTGGCCCAGATGGTGGCGGCCGCGCTCAGGCCGCGTATGGTCAGGCCGTCGCGCATGATCAGGCCCGCCCCCAGAAAGCCTATGCCCGTCACGACCTGGCTGCCCAGGCGCATGTCGTTGCTCGCGTCCAGCAGCGCGGGCAAGGCGGTATAGGCGGCCGCGCCCAGCGAAACCAGCGCATGCGTGACCACGCCGGCATAGTTCTGCCGCCATTGGCGCTGGGCGGCGCCGAGCAGCATGGCCAGCACAAGATTGATGGCTATCGAAAATTCGTTCATGGGACCAGGATCAGAGATTTGGCCCCATTATCGCCCGGCGCAGCGCCTGGCTTAGCTGCGCTCCTGTGCCGGATCGCTGACCAGCCGGTAGGCGATGGCGCCGACGATCGCGCCGACGATGGGTGCGACCCAGAACAGCCACAGCTGCTCCAGCGCCCAGCCGCCCACGAACAGCGCGGGGCCGGTGGAGCGGGCCGGATTGACCGAGGTGTTCGTCACCGGAATGCTGATCAGGTGGATGAGCGTCAGCGCCAGTCCGATCGGGATCGCCGCGAAGCCGGCCGGCGCGCGCTTGCTGGTCGCCCCCAGGATCACGAAGATGAAGCCCGCCGTCAGCACGACTTCCGTCACCAGGGCGGACACCATCGAGTACTTGCCCGGCGAATAGGCGCCGTAGCCGTTGGCCGCGAAATGGCTGCCCTTCAGATCGAAACCCAGCTTGCCGCTGGCGATGCAGGCCAGTACCGCCGCGGCCACGATCGCGCCCAGGACCTGGGCAATGACGTAGGGCAGGATTTCCTTGGCGGGAAAGCGGCCGCCCGCCACCAGGCCCACCGTGACGGCCGGGTTGAAATGCCCGCCGGAAATATGGCCGACCGCGAACGCCATGGTCAGCACGGTCAGGCCGAAGGCCAGCGCCACGCCCGCGAAACCGATGCCCAGCTCCGGGAAACCGGCGGCCAGCACCGCAGCGCCGCAGCCTCCCAATACCAGCCAGAACGTGCCAAAGAACTCCGCGCCGCAACGCTTAGAAAGCGGATACATGTCGACTCCCCTAAAACGAAAAATTCCACAATATCGCGGGGCGGCGACGACGACTTCAAAGCAATGTAAATCTTGACAATTCTTGAGCGCAGCCGGACGCGGGCACCCCTGCCGCAACCACGGTAACGGCGTCGGGCGGACTCGGGGATCGTGCGGACCGGCTAGACGGAAAGGCGCAGGCGGCACGGGCACTGACGATCCCGGCCGCGCCGCAGGCGCATCCCTGCCATGGTCGGTACAGCGGCAGCGAGCGTGCCTAGCCGTGCACGGGCGTGCAAAGCTCCACCAGCGTGCCGTCCGGACAGCGCACATAGGACACGACCTGCCCCCAGGGCTTGGAGACAGGCGCGCTCATTTCCGTGGCGCCCGCCGCAAGCGCGCGGGCATGCGCCGCGGCCACATCGTCCGTCACGAAAGCCACTTCCATGCCCAGCGGCTCGGCCGACGCCGAAGCCGCCACATGACCGCCACCGAAATTGGAGCCGGCCAGTTCATGCGCCGCGAACGACAGTGTGGTTTCGCCGGTATCCAGCTCGCCGTAGGTCTGGGATTCATGCAGAAAACGCCTGGCGAAACCGAATGCCTGCTCAAAAAAGGACAGCGATGCGGCGACGTCCGGGACGTAGATGATGGTGTATCCGAATTTCATGGTTCGTCCTGATCGTGGGAAATGGCGCTGTGGCCGGTGCATGCACCGGGGGCATGATTGGATTGAAACAGAATACTGTTTATTTATCCAGTAAATAACGAATTGGCCGGCTAAGTATCAGCCCCCTCCTAGGCCGCCTCTTGGTGCAACCCGCTGCTGGACCACCGGTCCACATCGCGGATCAGATACAGCAGGAATTTGGTGTACGCCACGTCCAGCGCCTGTACCCAGGCGGAATTGTCATGGCGGGCGCAGGACGCGCGGATGGCGCAGTCCAGCGTTTCCGCCAGATGGCTGACCGTGGTCCCGGACATCCGGAAGCAGATCGGCGCCTGGCAGGAATGCCGGTGGGCATGGCGCAGCGCGCTGTCGCGCGCCTGCGCCGTGGCTTGGGCATCGGCCACGTCACGCAGCAAGCGATTCAGGATTTCGCACCAGTCGGCCAACAACTCATGCACGGCTCACCTCTCAGGGAACACGTCTGCGTCAGGAAAAAGGGGGACTACGCGGGAGCGTGCAGCACCGTCACCAGCACGGTCGCGTCGCGCACGGCCTGCAGCGCGTGCGGCTCATGCGCGGCCAGCGCCATGAGCTGGTTTTCGCGCAACTGGCGCACGCCATCGCGCAATGCCACGCTGACCTCGCCGGCCACGCAATGGATGGTGATTTCGCCCGCCACGGCGTGTTGCGGCAGGCCGTGGCCGGCAGGCAGTGCCAATTGCAGCAATTGCATGTGCGCCGTCTTCATCAGGCTGACGCTGACGGCCTCCCCGTGTTCGCGATGCGGGGTGCGTATATCGATGACATCCAGGAATGCAGCGTGCTTGAGCGCCATGGACGGCTCTCCTTATCGTGCTGTGTACGGGGCTGTTGAGAGGCTGTTGCGATGCCGGCCAGCGGCAAGCCTCCACCGAAGAGCGCGAAGATATATCAAAAATGCGCTTTCGGCACGGGAGGTTATCCCTAAGCGCAGCACAGTGCCGGCAAAGAAAAAGCCCCAAGGCATTCAATACCTTGGGGCTTGCAAGACACTGTTGGCATGAAGCCCGATCAGTGCCTAAATAGGGTTGGTGCGAAGGAGGGGACTCGAACCCCTACACCTGTTACGGCGTCAGGACCTAAACCTGGTGCGTCTACCAATTTCGCCACCTTCGCTATAGGCCAAGCCCGCTATTGTAGCTTGCTTGTTAAAATCTTGCGTCATGAATCCGCGCCTCGATGCCCTACACCCCTATCCGTTCGAAAAACTGCGCGCTTTGCTGGCTTCGGCCAGCCAGCAGCCGGACGGTCTGACGCCCATCAATCTGTCGATCGGCGAGCCCAAACACGCCGCGCCCGAGCGCGTCGCACAGGCCATCCGCGACAGCCTCGCGGGCCTGTCCGTGTATCCGTCCACCAAGGGCGACCCAGCCCTGCGCCGGGCGATCTCGGAGTGGCTGGCGCGGCGCTACAGCATCCCTGCCCTCGATCCGGAAACGCAGGTGCTGCCGGCGCTGGGCTCGCGCGAGGCGCTGTTCGCGTTCACCCAGACCGTCATCGATCCGTCCGCCGGTTCGGTGGTGATCTGCCCCAATCCCTTCTATCAAATCTACGAAGGCGCTGCGCTCCTGGCCGGCGCCACGCCCTACTTCGTCAACGCCGATCCGGTGCGCAATTTCGCCAGCGACTGGAACCAGGTGCCGGACGAGGTCTGGAAGAAGACGCGCATGGTGTTCGTCTGCTCGCCGGGCAACCCGGCCGGCAACGTCATGTCGCTGGACGAATGGAAAACACTGTTCGAACTGTCCGACCGCCATGGCTTCGTGATCGTCTCGGACGAGTGCTATTCGGAAATCTACCTGGACGAAGGCAACCCGCCGCTGGGCGGCCTGCAGGCCGCGCGCCGCCTGGGCCGCGACACCTACCGCAACCTGGTGGCGTTCTCCAGCCTGTCCAAGCGCTCCAACGTGCCGGGGCTGCGCTCCGGCTTCGTGGCGGGCGACGCCGCGCTGATTGGCCGCTTCCTGCTGTATCGCACGTATCATGGCAGTGCCATGAGCCCCATTGTGTCCGCGGCCAGCATTGCGGCCTGGACGGACGAGGTGCACGTGAAGGACAACCGGCGCCTGTACCGCGAGAAATTCGACGCCGTCGTGCCCATCCTGCAGAAGGTGCTGGACGTGTCCCGTCCGCAAGCCTCCTTCTATCTGTGGGCGGCCACGCCGGGCTCGGATACGGCGTTCGTGCGCGACCTTTTTGGCCGTACTGGTGTTACCGTGCTGCCGGGCAGTTTCCTGGCGCGCGAGGCGCATGGCGTGAATCCCGGCCAGGGCCGTATCCGCATTGCCTTGGTGGCGCCCTTGGCTGACTGCGTCCAGGCAGCCGAGCGCATCGCCCATTTTGTGCATACTTCTGTTTGATCAACCTTTAAAAGCTGAGCCGCTATGACTCTCGACCTGCAGACCACCATCGAACAAGCCTGGGACAACCGGGCCAACCTGTCGCCCACCGATGCCAGCGCCGAAGTGCGCGAAGCTGTCGAGCACACCATCGACGGCCTGGATCTGGGCCGCTTGCGCGTGGCCGAGAAAATCAACGACGACTGGGTCGTGCACCAGTGGATCAAGAAGGCCGTGCTGCTGTCGTTCCGCCTGAACGAAAACGCCATCATGGGCCAGGCTCCGCTGCAGTTCTACGATAAGGTGCCGCTCAAGTTCTCGGAATACGGCGACAACGCCTTCAAGCAAGGCGGCTACCGCGTGGTGCCGCCGGCCGTGGCCCGCCGCGGCGCCTACCTCGCCCGCAACGTGGTGCTGATGCCCTCCTACGTGAACATCGGCGCCTACGTCGACGAAGGCACCATGGTCGACACCTGGGCCACCGTCGGCTCCTGCGCCCAGATCGGCAAGAACGTGCACCTGTCGGGCGGCGTGGGCATCGGCGGCGTGCTGGAACCGCTGCAAGCCAACCCGACCATCATCGAAGACAACTGCTTCATCGGCGCCCGCTCGGAAGTCGTGGAAGGCGTGATCGTCGAAGAGAACTCGGTGCTGGCCATGGGCGTGTTCCTGTCGCAAAGCACCAAGATCTATGACCGCGCCACCGGCAAGATCACCTACGGCCGCGTGCCCTCGGGTTCGGTCGTGGTCCCGGGCTCGCTGCCTTCGGCCGACGGCTCGCACAGCCTGGCTTGCGCGGTCATCGTCAAGCGCGTCGACGCGCAGACCCGCGCCAAGACCAGCATCAATGATCTGCTGAGGGCCTGATGAGCAATTCAGCCGTACTGGATCTGGTCAAGGACCTGATTGCCCGCCCTTCGGTCACGCCGGCCGATGAAGACTGCCAGGCGACGCTGGCCGCGCGCCTGGAGCGCATCGGCTTCACCTGCGAGACCATCGCCCAGGGCGGGGTCACCAACCTGTGGGCGCGCCGCGGCAGCGCGGCGCCGCTGGCCGTGTTCGCCGGTCACACGGACGTGGTGCCTCCGGGTCCGCGCGAAAAGTGGGACAGCGATCCTTTCGTTCCCACCGAGCGCGATGGCTACCTGTACGGCCGCGGGGCGGCCGACATGAAGAGCTCGATCGCCGCCTTCGTGGTGGCGGCCGAGGAATTCGTGGCGGCCCACCCGCAGCATGGCGGCTCGATCGCCCTGCTGATCACCTCCGACGAAGAAGGCCCGTCCATCGACGGCACCGCCATCGTCTGCGACGCGCTGAAGGCGCGCGGCGAACAGATGGACTATTGCATCGTGGGCGAACCCACTTCGGGCGACGTGCTGGGCGACACCTGCAAGAACGGCCGCCGCGGCTCGCTGTCGGGCAAGCTCACGGTCAAGGGCATCCAGGGCCACGTGGCCTACCCGCACCTGGCGCGCAACCCCGTGCACCAGCTGGCGCCGGCGCTGGCCGACATCGTCGCCATCGAATGGGACCAGGGCAACGAGTACTTCCCGCCCACCACGTTCCAGGTGTCGAACCTGAACTCGGGCACGGGCGCCACCAACGTGGTGCCGGGCGAGGCGGTGGCGCTGTTCAACTTCCGCTTCTCGACCGCCAGCACGCCGGAAAGCCTGCAGGCGCGGGTGCATGAAGTGCTGGACCGCCATGGCCTGGAATACACGCTGGACTGGGAACTGGGCGGCGAGCCCTTCCTCACGCCGCGCGGTTCGCTGACGGACGCGCTGGTCTCGGCCATCCGCGACGAAACCGGCGTGACGGCAGAACTTTCCACCACTGGCGGCACGTCCGACGGCCGCTTCATCGCCAAGATCTGCCCGCAGGTCATCGAGTTCGGTCCCTGCAACGCCACGATCCACAAGGTCAACGAGCGCGTCGAAGTGGCCTCGCTGGATCCGTTGAAAAACATTTATCGGCGCACGCTGGAAAACCTCCTGCTAGCCTAGAAAGAAGTCCCCTATGTACCAATCCGCCCGCCAAGAACTGCTGACCCTGCGCGACCTGATCCGCTACGGCGTATCGCGCCTGAACGCCGCCCAGGTGGCGCTGGGGCACGGCAGCGACAACGCCTGGGACGAGGCGGTCTACCTGACGCTGCACGCCCTGCATCTGCCGCTGGATACGCTGGAGCCTTTTCTGGACGCCCGCGTGCTCAGCGAAGAACGCAACCGCGTGCTCGAACTGATCGACCGCCGCGTGACCGAGCGCCTGCCCGCCGCCTACCTCACCAACGAGGCCTGGCTGCGCGGCCACCGCTTCTACGTGGACCAGCGCGTCATCGTGCCGCGTTCGCCCATCGCGGAATTGCTGGATTCAGGTCTTTCGCCCTGGGTGCAGGACGCGCTGGCCGTTGAGAACGTGCTGGACATGTGCACGGGCTCCGGCTGCCTGGCGATCCTGTCCGCGCTGGCCTTCCCCTACGCCCACGTGGACGCGGTCGACGTGTCGCCGGACGCGCTGGAAGTGGCGCGCCGCAACGTCGACGACTACGATCTCGCAGACCGCCTGGACCTGCACGCCAGCAATCTGTTCGACAGCCTGCCGCCGCGCCTGTACGACGTGATCGTCTGCAATCCGCCCTACGTCAACAGCGGCTCCATGGACGTCCTGCCCCAGGAATACCGCCACGAACCGCAGCTGGCCCTGGCCGGCGGCGACGACGGCATGGACCTGGTGCGCCGCATCCTGGAAGCCGCGCCGCGCTTTCTCACGCTGCAAGGCGTACTGGTGCTGGAGATCGGCCACGAACGCGACTTCTTCGAAGCCGCATTCCCGCAGTTGTCGCCAGTGTGGCTGGACACCGAAGAAGCCTCCGACCAGCTTCTGCTGCTTACCCGCGAGCAACTCAGCCTGTGATACGCGCTACTGGATTGACCCTGCGCCGCGGCACCAAGGTGCTGCTGGACGGCGCCGAATTCGTCGCGCATCCGGGCGAACGTGTAGGCATCGTCGGCAAGAACGGCGCCGGCAAATCCTCGCTGTTCGCGCTCTTGACCGGCACGCTGGACCTGGACGCCGGCAACCTCGCCATGCCCGCCGGCTGGCGCATCGCCAGCGTCAAGCAGGAACTCGAAGCGGATGAGCGCCCGGCGCGTGAATTCGTCATCGACGGCGACACCCATCTGCGCGAACTGCAGGCGCGCCGCGCCGAGCTGACGGACGAGCAAGGCACGCAGATCGCCGAAGTGGAAGCGGCGCTGGTGGAAGCCGGCGCCTGGAGCGCGGCCTCGCGCGCCGAGCAGCTACTGGCCGGCCTGGGCTTCAAGCCCGCCGAATGGATGCAGCCGGTGGCGAGCTTTTCCGGCGGCTGGCGCATGCGCCTGGCCCTGGCCCGCGCGCTGATGGCGCCGTCCGAACTGCTGCTGCTGGACGAGCCCACCAACCACCTGGATCTCGACGCCATGCTGTGGCTGGAGAAATGGCTGGCCGCCTATCCCGGCACCGTCATGCTGATCTCCCACGATACCGAGTTCCTGGACGCGGTCGCCAAGTCCATCCTGCACTTCGACCACGCCAAGCTGGTGCGCTACCGCGGTGGCTATGGCGACTTCCTGACGCAGCGCGCCGAGCGCCTGCGCCAGACCAATATCGCCTACGAGCGCCAGACCCGCGAAACGGCCCGGCTGCAAGGCTTCATCGACCGCTTCAAGGCCAAGGCGTCCAAGGCCAAGCAGGCGCAGAGCCGCGTCAAGGCGCTGGCGCGCATGCAGGTACTGGCGCCCTTGCACGCCGAGGCCGGCATCGACATCCGCATCCCCTCGCCCGATCAGGTGCCGGATCCGCTGCTGACCCTGGAGCACCTTTCCGCCGGCTACACCGATGCCGACGGCAACGCCGTGCCCATCCTGCGCGACGTGACGCTGATGGTGCGTGCAGGCAGCCGCGTCGGCGTGCTGGGCGCCAACGGCGCCGGCAAGAGCACGCTGATCAAGACCCTGGCCGAAGAACTGCCCGTGCAGGCCGGTGAACGCCGCGCTTCGCGCGGCCTGGCCATCGGCTATTTCCATCAGCACCAGCTGGACATGCTGGACGTGGACAGCACGCCCATCGCGCATCTGGCGCGCCTGGCCCCCGAGACCCGCGAACAGGAGCTGCGCAACTATCTTGGCGGCTTCGGCTTTTCGGGCGATACGGTGACCAGCAAGGTCGGCCCCATGTCCGGCGGCGAGAAGGCGCGCCTGGCGCTGTCCCTGATCGTCTGGCAGAAGCCCAACCTGCTGCTGCTGGACGAACCCAGCAACCACCTGGACGTGGAAACGCGCGAGGCCCTGGCCGCCGCGCTGGCGGACTTCGGCGGCAGCATGCTGCTGGTGTCGCACGACCGCCATCTGCTGCGCACCACGGTGGACAGCTTCTGGATCGTGGCCGACGGCGCGGTACAGGAGTTCGATGGCGACCTGGAAGACTACCGGGACTGGCTAGCCGCCCGCAACGCCGGCGAACGCGCCGAAGCGGCGCGCGAAAGCGCGGAAAACGGCGAACCGGTAGTCGACCGCAAGGCCCAGCGCCGCGCCGAGGCCGAACAGCGCCAACGCCTGTCGGCCCTGCGCAAGCCGCTGGAATCCAAGCTTGCCAAGGTCGAGACCGAAATGGAGAAGCTGCGCGCCAAGCTGCATGCTCTGGACGTCGTCATCGCCGACCCGGACCTGTACTCGGACGCGCGCCGCGCCGAACGGCAGAAGGTCATGGCCGAGCACGGCGAACACGGCAAGCGCATGGACGAGCTGGAAGAGCAATGGCTGGAAATCCAGGGCTCGCTGGAAGAAATCGAGCAATCCGAAGCCTGAGATCGGACGGCGGGCGCCCTGCCCGCCGTCGCTTCCATCCGCCCTCGCTTATCTAGAAATAGAAATCGTTATCATTTATACTCTGCCGCGAATTTGACTCTATCTGGCGCCCGGCGCCGGCGACATGTCTACGCTCACGGATGTATTTCTCCGCCATTACCGAGAGGTGCTCGGTTTCCTCTCTTTGCGCACCGGCTCGCGCGACGTCGCGCAGGACTGCGCCCAGGACACCTGGATCAAGCTGGCGGAATTCAAGGACAGGACGCGTCCCGACAACGACCGCGCCTATGTCTTTCGCGTAGCTGCCAATATCGCGACCGACTGGCACCGGCGCCGCAGCCGCGAACTGGCGGCCACTGCCGACTACGCGGCCTCGCGCCCTACCCTGCATGAACCCGACACCCTGGATGTCGCCGCCGCCCGCCAGATGCTGCGCCGGCTGGAAGCGGCCCTGCTGGCCCAGCCCCGCCGCAGCCTGGACGTGTTCGTGTTGCACCGGCATGAGGGCCTGAGCTACCGCGCCATCGCTGAACGTTTCGCGATTTCGGTGAGCGCCGTGGAAAAGCACATGATGCGCATCCTGCTGGCCTGCGACCTGGCCCTGGCGTCCTGACCGTGGCTGTTCCCGAATCCCGCAGCACCCAGGAAGCAGCATCGCACTGGGTCGTGCGCCACAGCGGCCAGGGCATGGACGCGCAGGCCCAGGCCGAGTTCGAAGCCTGGTACCGGGCCGACGCCAGCCACGCCGCCGCCTACGAGCGCCTGGCACGCCTGTGGCGGCGGATGGGCGAGATCGAGCGCGGCAAGCTGCTGGCGCCACGGCGCGCGCGCAAACGCGGCGCGGCGGCTGCGCTGGCGTTGCTGGCCGCCTGGCCAGCCTGGCAATTGCTGCGCACGGTCCATCCCGACGCCGACTACGCGACCGGCGCCGAAGTGCGCCGCGTGGCCCTGCCCGACGGCTCCAGCGCCACCCTGGACGCGGACTCGGCCATCGCCATCGACTTTGCGCCGGGCAAGCGCGAAGTGCGGCTGCTGGCCGGACGGGCGCTGTTCACGGCCGCGCCGCGCGCGCCCGGCGGTCCGGATTTCACGGTGGTGACGCCGGACGCCTCCGCCGCAGCGCTCGGGACCCGCTATGTCGTGGCGCGCGAGGCCGACGGCACGCGCGTGGCGGTGTACGAACATCGCGTCGCCGTCCGTTGCCTGAGCTGCGAGGATGACGCGGCCTTGGTGCTGGACGAGGGCCAGGGAGCTGCCGTGTCGGCAACGGGCATCGCCCGCCTCGCCGCCGCGCAGGAAGCGGCGCCGGACTGGAGCCAGGGCCTGCTGGCGTTCAACGATGTCGCCTTGCCCGAGGCCGCGGCGCGGCTATCCCGCTATGGCGGCAAGCACATCCTGGTGCTGGGTGACAGCGCGAGGCGTTTGCGCGTCTCGGGCACCGCCAGCATCGGCGATCCCAAGCGCGCGCTGGAATTGCTGCTGGCGCAGGCCAAGGTCGGCATTACCGAACTGCCAGGCCTGCTGATCTTGCGTTGAAGCCGATTGCCAATCGGTAAATGAGAATCGATATAAATTATTCATCGACAATCCGATGAGGTAAGCCCTGCGTGGACACGTCCTACGGCTGACATCAACACCCGCTTGGACGTATTCATGCTGTTTTCACTCATCAACCGGCGCGCCCGCCGGTCTGGCGCTTCGGCGGCACTCGTCATCGCCGCGCTGGTCACGGCGGCTCCGGCCGCTGCCCAACCCGCCGCGCGCGCCGCCTACGACCTGCCGGCGCAGCCCCTGGGCGAGGCCTTGCTCGCGCTGGGCCGGCAAGCCGGCCTGGAGATCTCGTTTCCACCGGCGGCCGTGGCGGGCAAGACCTCGCCCCCGCTGCAGGGCGAGTATTCGCCGCTGCTCGCGCTGAACCACCTGCTGGCGGGGTCCGGACTGGCGCTGCGCGCGGACGGACCTGCCCGCTACATCGTCTATGTCGACAAGACCAACCAGTTCTCCGCCCTGCGCCTGGACGCCGTGCGGGTCTACGGCGAACAGGTGGGCGAGCGCATCTATACCCGCGAGGACATCGCCGAAACGCCCAGCTCGAACCGTGATCTCAGCACGCTGGTGGCGACGCATCCGGCGGTACGCACCAACCCGGGCGCGGCCGGCTCGCAGAACCGCGGCTCGCTCAATGTGGAGGACATTTCCTTCCACGGCTCCAGCCCCTACCAGAACTTGTTCCAACTCGACGGCATGGATGCGACCAACCGCGTGGACCCGGCCAGCAAGAACCTGAACCTGCAGGTCGGCAACGTGCCCAGCAACCCGCAGTCGTACTTCGTGGACACGAGCCTGCTGGAGGAAGTGCGCGTGCACGACAGCTTCGTGCCGGTGGAGTACGGCCGCTTCACGGGCGGGGTGGTGGACGCCAGATTGCGCCGCTTTTCCGGCGAAAACCGCTTGAATCTGGACTACCGCTGGAACACTTCCAAAATGACGCGGCAGGAGGTGGCCGAGGGCGAACAGAACAGTTGGGCGCAGGGCAAGCCGGGCTATTCGCCGGAATGGAAAAAGCGCTTCTACTCCGCTGTGGGCGACCTGGCCTTCAATGAAAAATCAGGCGCCGTGCTGGCCATGTCGCGCCGCGAATCGGACATCACGCGCTGGAACATGGGCGTCGATGACAAGGGACAGCCGGCGCCGGGTCAGGCCGCCTACAGCGACCGGATCGACAACTTCCTGGGCAAGTTCAGCGTGCGCGCCAGCGCCGACACCACGGCCGACCTGACGCTGAAATACAGCGACCGCAGCGAAACCCTGGCCAGCGACCTGTTCCGACACACGCGCTGGGACAACAACCATGAGGCGCGCGGCATCGCCGCCAACGTGGACCACTACTTCCAGGGCGGCCGGCTTGCGCTGCAGGCGGGCTGGGACCGGTCGCTCAGCAACCGCGAATCCGTCGGCGACGAGCTGGTGACATTCAGCCCCTATCGGCTGCCGCGGTACACGGCGGGCGGCTTCGGCAAGGAGCAGACGCGGCAGGACACCTGGACGCTGAAGGGCCGGGTCGACCTTGACCCGGTGCGCACGGGCGTGTTCACGCACATCCCCTATGCAGGCGCGGAACTGAACCAGGTCCAGGCCAACTTCGAGCGTTTCCAGGAAAGCCACTCCTACCAGCGCGCCTACAACCGCGACGGCAGCTACCGGGATTTCAGCAAGGTCCGCTACCTCCCCGGCACCGTGGACGTGAACTACAACATGGCCAGCCTCTATCTATCGGACCGCATCGAATGGCAACGGCTGGCGCTGGACGCCGGCCTGCGCTACGACCGCGAGACTTTCCTCGGCAACAACAACCTGTCGCCGCGCACGCGGTTGGATTGGGACATGTTCGGTTCGGGCGATACCCTGCTCAGCGCCGGCTGGTCGCGCTACTACGGGGCCGGCGTGCTGGAGACGGCGCTCAAGGAAGAACGCAGCCGCCTGCGGCGCCAGGTGCTGGACAAGAACGGCAAGCCCGTGGCGGACGGCAGCAAGGAGTACTACGTGGAGTACCAGGGCCTGCGCATGCCCTATGACGACGAATGGGCGGTCTCGCTGCGCCAGCGCATGGCGGGCATGGAGGGCGTGCTGAGCTATGTACGCCGCAACGGCCGCGACCAGTGGGCCACGACCGGCAACGACAAGGACGGCTACCGCTACACCAACGACGGCCTGTCCACCACCGACGGCGTCAGCCTGTCGCTGCGCACGCTGGAGCCCTGGCGCCTGGGCGAAACGCGCTGGAACATGCAGGCCAGCTGGAGCTGGCAGAAGCGCAAGACCAACGCGGACCTGGTCGAAGGCTACAACGGCGACGCGCGCGACCCCGGCGAATACGTGATCTACAACGGCTCGCGCCTGCGCGCCATTGACCTGCCGCCAAGCTCCTTCTACCAGCCGCAGATCGCCACCCTCAGCCTGACCGGCGCGTGGCCGCGCGCCGGTCTGACCTGGAGCAACATGGTGAATTGGCGCAGCAAGCGCGACGCCACCGTCTACGTCGGGCGCGGTCCGCGGCCCGACTACCTGGATCGATTCGAATCCGGCGAGATCCCGTCCTACTGGACCTGGGACACCAAGCTTTCCTGGAATCCCACGTTTGCGCGCAGCCTGGAATTCACGGTCGAAATCCTGAACGTGCTGGACCGCCGGCCCGCCGTGACGGCCAGCAATCCCAACGTCAAGACCAATCGCAGTACCTATCAGACGGGACGGGAGCTATGGCTGCAAGTCGGTTACCGCTTCTGATCCTGGGCGCCGTGCTGGCGCTGTCGGCGCCCGCGTCCCGCGCCGACGCCCCGGCCGACCAGGCCGCTTGCCGCACTGCCACGGGTTGGAACGCCGCTTGCCTGAGGCCGCACTACTCGGGGCCGCCCTCGACCTGGCCGGCCCCCACGATCGATCCCGGCGTGGCCTGGCGCGAATGGGGCACGGTGCCGCCCGCCGCCAGTCCGCCCCTCTCCTGGACCGCCGCCAATGCCGGCCAAAAGGAGCTGGCCGCGGACGTCGCGCGCCCCGCAGTCGTGACGCTGGGACAGACGCTCTTCTTCGATACCCGGCTGTCGCGCAAGGGGCAGGTCTCTTGCGCCTCCTGTCATCTGCCGCAGCGCGCCTTCACCGACGGCCTCGCGCTGGCCGTCGGCGAGGACAAGCTGATGGGCAGGCGGCGCTCCACGCCGCTGTATGCGGCGCCATTCGCGCCCCGGCTGTTCTGGGATGGACGCGCCGCCAGCCTCAAGGAGCAGGTGCTGGGACCGATCCACGATCCCCGCGAAATGAACCATGACGCCGACGGCGCCGTGGCGCGCCTGTTGGCGGCCGATCCCTACCCTGCGCAGTTCCTGCAAGCATTCGGCGCCGCCCCGGCAGCGCAGCCGCCAGTGGACGCCGACCGCCTGGCGCGCGCGCTGGCCGCCTATGTCGCCACGCTGCGGCCCGAAACCACGCGCTTCGACAGGTTCCTGGATGGACAATCGGATGCGCTGGGCGACAGCGAGTTGATCGGCATGCATCTGTTTCGCACCCAGGCGCGCTGCATGAACTGCCACAGCGGCGCGATGCTGACCGACCACCAGTTCCACAACATCGGCCTGTCCTTCTATGGCCGCCGCAACCAGGACCTGGGCCGCTACGAAGCGACGCGCGATCCCGCCGACCTGGGCAAGTTCCGCACGCCCAGCCTGCGCAATGTGTCGCGGGCGGGTCCATGGATGCACAACGGCCTGTTCGCCGACCTGAAAGGCCTGCTGCGGATGTACAACGCCGGAATGGGCCGCGACCCGGAGCCCGTCGATCCGCCCGACCCATACGCGCCGCGCAAATCCGAGCACATCCGGCCGCTGGAATTGAGCGCGGACGACATCGACGCCTTGCTGGCGTTCATGCGGGTGTTGTAAGGGAAGGAACGGGAAGGCGGCGCGGGAGCTTGCAGACGCAGGCTCTTGCGCGCCGCCGGCCTGGCATTACGAGTACGGACGCTCGCGCAGGCGGGTATGGTGGTCAACCACGGTGTCGATCACTTCGCGCAGGATGGTTTCGGCAAGAGCGGGCGGCACGCCCGCCTCTTGCGCCAGGCGGCGAATGCGCTCGACCTGCTGCTCCTCGCGCTGGGGATCCACCAGGTCCATGCCCAGCTCGCGCTTGAGCTCGCCGATCATGTCGGTGCAACGGAACCGCACGCCCAGCAGCAGCATGATCTGCTGGTCGATTTCATCGACCTCGGCGCGCAGCGACGCCAACTCGGCTTTGGGAGAATCGTTGTCGGCCATGTGTGTCAACCCTGAACAATGTCGAGTTTGGCGATGCCAAGCGCCAAGGTCTTGGCGCCCACGTCGCGGAACTGGATTTCAGCCTGGGCGTCCTGTCCTGCTCCGCTCAGGCTTACGATCGTGCCATCGCCGAACCGCGCGTGATGCACGCCCTGACCCACACGATACTGCTTGTCGCCCACCGTGACACCGGTGGCGACGCCACGCGGTTGACGCGGCGCAATGGTATTGGTTGCCTTGCGCCCAAAAGCGTCGCCGCGGTTGCCGCCGCCCCAGCCCGCCCCAGTACTGCCAACCGGCGCCAGGCCGGCCTTGGGCGACAGCCACTTCAGGTGCTGTTCGGGGATTTCGTCCAGGAAGCGCGAACGCATCGCGTAGCGCGTCTGGCCGTGCAGCATCCGGCTTTGCGCCAGGCTGATGTACAGGCGCTGGCGCGCGCGCGTGATGGCCACGTACATGAGGCGGCGTTCTTCTTCCAGCCCGGAAGCTTCCAGGACGCTGTTCTCGTGCGGGAACAGCCCCTCTTCCAGGCCGGTGATGAACACCGCGTCGAACTCCAGGCCCTTGGCCGCATGCACGGTCATGAGCTGGACGGCGTCCTGGCCCTGCTGGGCCTGGTTGTCGCCGGCTTCCAGCGCCGCATGCGACAGGAACGCCGCCAGCGGGGTCAGGCCATCGGACGCCACCACCGGCGCGTCCACCACGCCTGCGTTGAGCGTGGAGGCCGTGTCCTGTTCGGGCACCACGCCAGCGGGCATGCCGTCGTAGTTTTCCTCGGACGCGAACACGGCCGCGGCCGTGATCAGTTCGTTCAAGTTTTCCAGGCGCTCCGCGCCTTCGCGCTCAGCCTTGTAGTGCGCGTTCAGGCCGCTGGCCTCGAGCATGTGCTCGACCATTTCCGGCAGCGGCAGGTCGCGGGTCTCTTCGATCAGGCGATGGATCAGCTGGGCGAACTGCGCCAGGTTGGAGCCGCCCTTGCCGGGCACCAGGGCCACGGCCGCATAAAGGCTGGTGTCGTGCGCGCGGGCGGCGTCGCCCAATTGTTCCAGCGTGCGCGCGCCGATGCCGCGCGTGGGAAAGTTGACCACCCGCATCCACGAGGTGTCGTCGTGCGGGTTGGCCATCAGGCGCAGGTAGGCCAGCGCGTGCTTGATTTCCTGGCGCTCGAAAAAGCGCAGGCCGCCATACACCTTGTAGGGAATGCCAGCGGAAAAGATGGCGTGTTCCAGCACGCGCGACTGCGCGTTGCTGCGGTAGAGCACGGCGATCTCGCGGCGCAGGCTGCCTTCGCGGATCAGGGAACGGATCTCGTCCACGATCCACTGCGCTTCCATGCCGTCGGACGGCTGCTCGATGACGCGCACCGGTTCGCCGTCGCCCTGCTCGGTCCAGAGGTTCTTGCCCAGGCGGCCCGTATTGTGGCCGATCAGCGCGTTGGCCGAATCCAGGATGTGGCCAAAGGAACGGTAGTTCTGCTCCAGGCGGATCACGGTGCCGCGCGCGTAGTCGCGCTCGAAGTCGGCCATGTTGCCGACGTTGGCGCCGCGGAACGCGTAGATGGACTGGTCGTCGTCGCCCACCGCGAAGATGGCGGCGCCACCGCTGGCCAACAGACGCAGCCACTTGTATTGCAGCGTGTTGGTGTCCTGGAACTCGTCGACCAGGATGTGGCGGAAACGGCGCTGGTAGTGCTCGCGCACCGGCGCGTTGCGCGACAGCAGTTCGTAGGCGCGCAGCAGCAGCTCGGCGAAGTCCACCACGCCCTCGCGCAGGCACTGGGCCTCGTAGAGCTGGTAGATCTCGATCAGGCGGCGGCGATGGGCGTCATAGGCTTCCACGTCGGCGGGGCGCAGGCCCTCTTCCTTGGCGCCGTTGATGAAGCGCTGCACATCGCGGGGCGGATACTTTTCGTCGTCGACGCCATTGGCCTTCATCAGGCGCTTGATCGCCGCAAGCTGATCGGTGACGTCCAGGATCTGGAAGCTTTGCGGCAGGCCCGCGTCGCGGTGATGCGCGCGCAGCATGCGGTTGCACAGGCCGTGGAAGGTGCCGATCCACAGGCCGCGCGTATCGATCGGCAGGATGGCCGACATGCGCGCAAGCATTTCGCGCGCCGCCTTGTTGGTGAACGTGACCGCCAGCAGCCCAAAAGGCGAGGCCT